>WGFS01000052.1 GCA_015492115.1 Aquificaceae bacterium | reverse complement strand
CTACAAAAGGGAGCTCCTTAATCTTCTCGAGAACCTCGGAGGTCCACTCTACCTTTAACAACTTCAAACACCTCCTTCACAAGAGAAAGATAATCTCCCAGCACCTCTATGTCAAAGCTGTCCAGCCCTTCTCCGTAATCAACCTTGCGTCGCATGTAATATAGCTCCTGATTGAGCTGTCCGACCTCCTTGAGGAGCTCCTTAGGAAGGATACCTTCCTCAACGCACTTTCTCGAGAATGCTGTGAATATACCTATGTGCTTCCACCTCCTTTCATGCCTATCCGAAAGGACCGCCCTCATCAAGGTGAAAAGGGCAAAGTAGAGCTCGGAAGCACAGGTGTCGTAGAGTTTCCGGGAAAAAGTATCTTCTGCTACAGATAACCTCTCTTCTGCAAGCCGGAGGATCCTACTGTTCATTGTCTCCTCAATCTTACCTCTTTTTGGGAGAAGAGGTTCTTGCTGAGAGCACTCTCGTTTACGATATGACCGCAGGATAGTCTGACACTGAAGTTAACCGTCTCACCATAAAACTCATATTCAAAACCTTCCGAAGGTTCAAAGCATACGGGACAGATATAAACCTCCTTTTCCCTGACTTCCAGGATAGCCCCGCACGGAGTCCTGTAGATGGAAACCTCTGCGCCGTATTCTACTTCACACTCTGCCCTGTAATGAAATCCTCCGCATGCGGGGCACTCTATCCTCTCTCCATTTCTCCGCAGAAGGAAAGTCTGTAGCAGGGTATACCTATTGGTATCCAGGTTCCACCTCTCCTGTTCACTGTTGCACTCTTCCCTTAATATCCTGTATACCTCTTCAAAGCCCGTCCAAGGCATGCTCCTTACAAGCTCTTCAAACCTGAGCAGCTTCTCCATCTCTCAACCCACCTCCTTACCGTGCTGAAAGCTTCTTCGAAGAACTCCCCTACGTCAAAAACCTCATGCATGGGATAGTGAACGGCAAACCTCAGCCTGCCCTCTGAAGTATTGGGAATCCCGGCCTCATGACCGAAGGTGCTGCGGAAAAGCGCTTCCTTCGGATACATGGCAAATCCCACCTTCAGGATGCTGTCCGCAAGGTCCTGGGGTAGGCGGGGTGCCAGAACCGCTTTCCCGTTTTCAAATCCTAATCTCTCCAGTTTATACAGGACCTCCTTATCGGGCTTGCCCGTAAGTATTACCTCAACCGTGTTCGCAAGCAGTCCTATTCTCCCTTCCAGCTCTTCAAAATCCTTCTCCGGTATGAGCGGTACCAGCGTAAAGCTCTTCCCGAGGGCGGTGATCACCGCCCCCGTGTCGTGTTCACCTTCAAGCACCTGTGCAACTTCCACTCCGTCAATGACGAGCACCTGCACAGTGTTTATCATGATACTCCTCCCCTTTCAGAGTTTAAATTCCTTCCTGACCTGCCTTTCCCTGAACTCTTCGGGCTCGAGACCTTTGGCTTTAAGGACTTCCTCGATCTCCTTATGCCTTCTCCAGTTTATGGTCACGAACCTGCACAGCTCGTCTTTCTCGCACACCTCTTTGAGCTTCTCAACGTTCCACTTAACACTCTCCCTCTCAACGTAGCCAATGGTCCTGCCTTCCATCTGAACGCTTCTCCCTTTGAGCATGAGCCTGAGTGTATTCTCAAGGTTTGCAAGCTCTTCTTTCTTCCTGAGGTACTCAGCGTAGAACCTGAGGACTTCTTCCTTGTTTACCGCTTCTTCCTTCTGCCTGCCTTCACACATTGCGTTTCTGTAAAAGGGGCAGTATCTGCACTCCCACTCCCACTTCGGAAGCTTTTTCTCCTTCCTCTCAAGATAGTCCCTTATAACTTCCTCAAACTCTTCCTCGGTCAGCGGCTGAACCTTCTTCACTATCCAGACCTTCTTCATCCGTACCCTCATGAGATCGGGAGAGTAGACCTTCGCGGTGGTCTTGACAGCAAGGAAATACTCTATGTCGGGATACCTGTCCCTGAGGAGCAGGCACTGGAGCCTTGCCTGAAGGAGATAGTTCTCAGGAATGCTGAAGAGGTCGGTTTCCTCATCCGTGTAGTATTCCTTCTCAGCGGGGACTTCTCCCCTGGGGAACGTAAAGGTGGGGGTCTTTATCTCAAGGGCAAGGCTCTCCGAGAACAGGTCCACGTGGGTGGCTATCCTTTTGCCGTCCACAGCTCTTCCGGATACAAAGAGGTAGTTGTTAACCATGGATGTCCCCGAGGACCTCGTGAGGAAGTCTTCGGTGAGGAACCCGTCCACTATCTCGTTCACCTTTTCGGGTTCCAGGAGTTCTCCGTATTTGCTCTCAAGCTCCGTCTTTAAAGGACACTGAAGGAGCTGATGAAGGTATATGTAGTCCCCGTCTCTATTGAATGTCTCCTGTGCCTTCCGCACAAGACTTTTCTTAGCCTCCTCAATAAGCTTTACCACTTCCACGGCTCTTACCTCCTTTAAAAGCTTTTAAGGGATTGAGGGAGGCGAATACCTCCCTTCGTTCAGAACTTTTCTCCCCAGAGATCTATCAGAAAGGGATTGTTTATCAGGAACGAAGCTTCCTCTATGTCTCTGATCTCAACGATGACACCGTGATAAGGCATCCTCAGGTTTGCGTATATTGCATCTCTGACCGCTTCATCTGTATCTTCTATATCCACCACCTCTTTAGCCTTGAAGATACCCAGGCACTTCTCGCAGAAGTACTCCCTGAGATACATCTCTTTACCACGAACGCTTATGTAGGCATAGAAGGGGTATTCAAGGGGTCTCCCGCAGAAATCGCAAATGAGCTCACGGGCAGGCTGAAAGGGGGCTTCAACCCTGACTATAAAATCCTTCATCTCATCCCCTCCTTAAAGGACATAAGCCTTTCCCTTCTGCGCCACAGTTCTATACTCTGCTTCCTTAACCTTTTTGCCTCCATCTTTATAACCATGTCCGCTCCTCTTCTGCCTAAAAACACGAGGAGAGTCCCGTAAACAGCAAGCTTGCCCACCCTCTCCGCGTAGAAGCCGACAGCTCTGAATAGATTTGTAACCGCAGCCAGAGGCAGTGTTATTAGCATGAGAAGACCTAAAGCTCTTTCCATGGCGTTCCTACCTCCCTATTTGAGTTTTTAAGGGATCGAGAGGGAGCGAATGCTCCCTCTTCACTTAGGTTTTTAAAGACTTTTAAGGATCCTCTTGAGCTCTTCTTCAGTTAAATCCTCAAGGGAGCTTCCTTTTGAGTTTATCCATCCTCTCTTCCGTGCCTCTTCAATAAAGAACTTTACGGTGATAGGCTTTTTACCCTTCTTCTGTCTCTGTTCGTTTATTCTCCTGACTCTCTCAAGAATCCTCTTTATCAGCTCCTCTTTGTCCTGAGGCTCAAAACTACCCTTAACCTCAAGTATGAGCCTGTTTATCACGTCCTCCCCGAGTATGTGTTCTATGAGTCTCTTTATAGCTCTGGTCTCCGCAGTGGCCACAGCATCGTGGTAGGTCCTTATGTTCTTCTCATTCTTTGCGGAAATCTCTCCCATGGAGCAACTTCCGAGAGCGGACTCTTCCAGGACCTGCCCGCTCGGCAGTGATATAAGACATTCAACTTTTACGGTGAGTTCTTGAGTCTCTTCTATAACCTGGGGTTGCGATGTGGAAAATCTTACACTACCCCCTATTGCAAGGATGGTGTCCCTTATGAAGCCTTTAATCGCAAGGGCAACCGGTCTCGTTATCTCATACCTTCCGTTGATCTCCATTACAGTGTTCGGGTTGCTTTTGATCAGCTCCTCAAGCCTGTTCTTTGTTCTCTCAAGTATGTCGGTAAAGGTTGCCTCCTGAGGTATGGGTGCAGGTGCCTGAAGCTTAACAATAGCATTCTCCATCGCTCACACCTCCTTAAGGTTTTTTATTGAGAAGAGGGGAGCTGAGGCTCCCCTTCAACCTGCTTTTGCAAGCTCAACTTTGAAGAAATCTCTGAGCTGACCGAAGGTTGAGAACTCCTGTGTGTAAAATGCGTGAGAGAAATCTTCCCTCAGTACCTCTTTCGTATACTCGATGTGATAGACGACCGCTTTAAAGCCTTTTGCGTAAAAGTTCATAGTCAGAGTTTCCCAAGCATTTTCGGAAGGACGCCTGAAGGTAAGGTAGCTTACCCTGTCAGTCTCTATCTCCGAAAGACAGAAGCCGTCGGGTATGAAGATCGGTTCTCCGGCTTCATCAACGACAGGTATACATAAGAAGCCGTTTTTAATCATGGTTTCTACCTCCTTAGAGGTTTTTGAGTGATAAGGGAGACGAACGTCTCCCTTCAGCCTGGCTTTTCTTACGCTACTTTGGTTTTCATGCGTTTTATAGTGTAAGACTTGCGATTCTGCTTGTAGGCAGGATAAGAGAGCTTTCTCCTGTAGAAGCTCCCTCCGTGGTGGTGAAGGAGAAGAACCTTAAGAAGGTGTTTACACACTCTGTTTTTTCCGAACCACTTGCAGGTGCAGGAGCTTTTCTTTTTAAGCCTGTCATAGGCTACTCTGTGATAGCGGAGCTCCCTTATCCCGCTATCGTAAATTTTCTCCGTTGCGGTCTGTATCAGGACTATACTGTTTTCAGAACTTCCTGCTACCGAGAGTATATGTATCTCTTTCAGCTTTTCGGATACGCCCTTGAGTATATCCTCCGTTTTCAAGTCCATTCCTTTGCTTCTATAGTAAACCTTCAGGCTCATGACATACTTCTTAAGGCAGTCTTTAACGGAGGGATGAAGATCCTTGATTTTCATGAGCGGTACCTCCCGAAAAGGTCAGTGTCTTACACTACTTTGGTTATTTTCCCTTTGTAGCGTAAGATAAGCTTCTCAGCTCTTCTTCCATGTCGTAAAGCCATATCCGCATTTATGTTTTGTAGTGCCAGAGTTACAACCAGACCCGAGCTTCATGGCAAAGGTGGTGAATAGGCTTTCGAAGCTCAAAAACTCAGAGCTTAAGTAAAGAGGCTTCCGTAAGCCTTACCCAAGGACTTCCTTAGATTTAGCTCCTCCGAGCCTTGTTTTTCAAAGATTCAACTTTTTAAGATAAAAAGTTGAAGAATTTTTGAAGGATTGTATATTTATCCGTAGGAGGCTGGAACGAGGAAAATGGACTGGGGCAAAGCCACCCCATACTTCATGGCTAACGTAATTACCTTAAACCCGAGTGGATAGAAATGGCGAGGCAAGGGAAAGAATTTGTTAAAGAGGAAGTGCAAGAGGACGGAAGAATACGTAGATGGATTTATATAAAAGAAGCGGATAAATATCTGAGGGTTGTATTTCTGCAAGACGGCGAAACTGTGCATAACGCTTTTTTTGACAGAAATTTTAAAAAGGGGGTGGATAGATGAAAGTGCATTACTTCCCCGACACGGACACGCTTTACATAGAACTTATCGATGTGCCGAGTGTGGAATCAGAAGAGGTAATAGATGGAATTGTTTTTGATTACGATAAAGAGGGGAAGGTTGTGGGTATAGAGATAGAGCACTTCACCGAAAGGTTCAAAGGAGAACCGGCGGAAATACCCCTTAAGCTCATACCGGCTTAATCCATGGAATGGCTGGTAGGTACCTACCTTGAAGAGCTGAGGAAGATAAGAGATCCGAAGACCGTTGAAACGAAGGAACACCTCCTTAAACATCTTACCGGTTATACCGATGACCTTGTGGACTTTGACAGAAGAGAGCTGATAAAGTTCTATGAGCGTCTTCAGAAGAAAGGACTGAAAGAGTCCACAATAAGGGAAATCCTAAAAGCGGTAAGGCAGTTCTACCGATGGCTGAAACAAAGGGGGTATTCCGTAGAGTTTGACAGCGAAGCCCTTGCGGACATATACAGGGCAAGGAGAAAGCAGG
>WGFS01000051.1 GCA_015492115.1 Aquificaceae bacterium | reverse complement strand
TAACGAGTCTGCCGGTGGGAAGGGCGAGGGTGTGGATGGAAGAACTTCCAAAGAAGCTCGGAGACAAAGACCTGTTCATCGGTGAGAGGCTCATAAAGGAGATAGCGGAACGCCTCGGTTTCCTCGTTGAGGTGGGTCTTGACTACCTCTCCCTCTCAAGGAGCGCGACCACCCTCTCTGGGGGTGAGATGCAGAGAATAAGGCTTGCCACCCAGGTGGGTTCCAAGCTGACGGGAGTCCTCT
This sequence comes from Aquificaceae bacterium, assembly GCA_015492115.1. GTDB lineage: Bacteria > Aquificota > Aquificia > Aquificales > Aquificaceae > Hydrogenivirga. The sequence goes on along the minus strand of WGFS01000051.1, from coordinate 3,497 downwards.
ACGTCCTTGACGAGCCCTCCATCGGTTTACATCCGAGGGATACCAACAGGCTGATAAACACCCTCAAGGAGCTCAGGGACATAGGGAACACCGTCATAGTGGTTGAGCACGACCCTGAGACTATAGAGTCCGCTGACTACATAGTGGAGCTCGGTCCCGGAGCCGGGAAGGAGGGAGGAGAGGTCGTCGCTACGGGTGGTCTTGAGGAGATAGTGACCAACCCCAGCTCTCTCACGGGTGCCTACCTCTCAGGGAGGCTTGAGATCCCCCTTCCTGAGGAGAGGAGGAAGCCGAAAGGGAAGTTCATAAGGATAGTGGGAGCGAAGGAACACAACCTGAAGAACATAACCGTTGAGATTCCTGTCGGACTCTTCGTCTGCATAACCGGGGTGTCCGGTTCGGGTAAGTCCACCCTCATATACGATGTCCTTTACAGGTATGCGAAGGGCGAGTTCTACCACTCAAAGGAGCAGGCGGGGAAAGTTGATAGGATAGAGGGTCTTGACAACTTTGACAGGGTTATAAACGTTGACCAGTCACCGATAGGGAGGACTCCCAGGAGCAACCCTGCGACCTACACGAAGGTCTTTGACCAGATAAGGGATCTCTTCGCCAGCACGCCGGAGGCTAAGGCGAGGGGTTACAAACCGGGGAGGTTCTCCTTCAACGTGAAGGGGGGAAGGTGTGAGGCGTGCCAGGGTGAAGGCGTCATAAAGGTGGAGATGCACTTCCTACCTCCCGTCTATGTTACCTGTGATGTGTGCAAGGGGAGGAGGTACAACAGGGAGACCTTAGACATACTCTACAAGGGTAAGAACATCTCCGAGGTTCTTGATATGACCATAGACGAAGCCTACGAATTCTTTGAGAACATCCCTTCCCTGCGCAGGAAGCTCCAGCTACTGAAGGACGTTGGACTCGGTTACCTGAGACTTGGACAGCCAGCTCCCACCTTATCGGGTGGTGAGGCTCAGAGGATAAAGCTCGCAAGGGAGCTCTCCAAGAGGGAGACGGGGAGAACCCTCTACCTCCTTGACGAACCCACCACGGGTCTGCACATGGACGACATAAAGAAGCTGATAAACGTCCTCCAGAGACTCGTTGACAGGGGGAACACGGTGGTGGTGATAGAGCACAACCTTGACGTTATAAAGTGTGCGGACTGGGTTATAGACCTCGGACCGGAGGGCGGTGAGAGGGGCGGTGAGGTCGTTGCGGTCGGCACCCCCGAGGACATAGCGTCAAACAGACGCTCCTACACGGGGATATACCTGAAGAGGTATCTTCACAGGGAAGAGGAGGTAGCCTAACCTACAACGGCGTTCTTCCCCTGCCTTTTAGCCTTGTAGAGGTTCTCGTCCGCCATCTTCAGAAGGTCTTCCGGGCTCTCTATGTCCTCGTTCATCTCTGCGACGCCAAAGCTCGCGGTTGGGCTTATCTTCCTGTCCTCGTGCTCTATAGTGTAGTTGGCTATCACCTTCCTGAGTCTTTCCGCGACCATGAGGGCTTCCTCCCTCGTTATCCCGGGGAGTATTATCGTAAACTCCTCCCCACCTGTCCTCGCAGGAACGTCCTTAGCCCTCAGGTAGTTCCTCAGTATGTTCCCTATCTCTTTCAGGACTCTGTCCCCTACAAGATGTCCGTAGGTGTCGTTTATGTTCTTGAAGTTGTCAAGGTCAAGCATTATCAGAGAGAACGGGTATCCGAACTTCTTGAAGTCCCTGAAGAACTCGGAGAGAGTCCTCTCAAAGGAACGTCTGTTCCTCAAGCCTGTCAGCGGGTCTATGTTTGCCTCTTCCTTGACCCTTCTCAGCTCCTCCCTGAGCCTGTTTATCTCCTCCTTCTGCTCCTCAAGCTTCTTTATGAACTTTCTGTTTACGTTCTTCAGCCCCTTTACCTCGTGCATTATCCTGTTTAAGACCTTCTGGATATCCTGGGAGGGTGCCATGGAGACCATCTCCTCAAGCTTCTGCCCTCCCTCTGATATTCCCCTGTCGTGTTCCGACACGTTCTTCAGAACCTTCTGTATCTCTTCAAAGAGCTCCTCAGCGAGCCGTTCCACTATACCCGTGGATTCCACGTCCTTCTTGTCAAGCTTTACCTGGTATAGGTCAAAGTATATGTCCACGAGCTCGCTCTTGGATAGATTCAGGTTGTTCTCCTTTGCGTAGCAGAATATCCTGAACCACCTCTCGTAGTTCTGGGGTGATGGAATTATCTTCTCCTTAGCCATGAAGGTCAGGACGTCCTTGACTATCTCGCTGAGCGTCCTGTAGTCCTCCTCGCCCAAAGTCTCCCCGTTCACTATCTTGTTGTGCAGTTTGCATTCTATTCTGTTGCTCATAGTAAGTAAAAATTTTAACCTATGAGGTTTGTTGATGCCCACACCCATTTAGAGCTAATGGCACTTCAGACCGTGCCCTTTGATAGGTTTTCCTCAGTGGGTGAGCTGGTTGAGTATCTGAAGAGTTCTGAAGGTGAACACATACTCGCCTGGGGATGGGAGGAAAGGAAGCTCGGCAGGTCACCAACGAGGGAAGACCTTGATGCTGTTGACAGACCCGTTCTGCTCCTGAGGATGGACGCCCACCTCGGCGTTGTAAACAGCAAGCTCGTTGAGGATTTCGGACTCAGAGAGAACGAACTCTTTGATCCGGAAAAGGGCTTTCTTTATGAGAACCAGCTCTGGGAGCTGGTGGAGAAACTCAAACCGAAAGGTGAAAAAATGAAGGAAGCACTCCTCGGTGCCCTCAAGAGGGCTGAGAAAATGGGTATCGTGGAGATCCACGACTACGTTGACCCGGAAACTGCAAACATTTACGCAGATCTGGATGGGGATCTTCCCATAAGGGTCGTCCTAATGCCTTACTACGATGGGTACAGGGAGGTCATGGAGCTCTTTAAGGGAAGGAGGTATGAGAACCTCTACCTCGGCTGGGTAAAGGTATTCGTTGATGGCTCGGTGGGAGCGAGGACAGCCTACCTCAGGGAGCCTTACGAGGACAGGAAGGGGTGGAGAGGAAGGCTCTTCATAGGTTCTAAGGAGATCTCCTCTATAGTGAGAGAGCTTGAGGATGCGGGTCTTCGGATCTCACTGCACGCTATAGGCGATTCAGCCCTTGACGAGTGCCTGAGAGCCTTTGAACGTTCCAAACCAGAGCTGAGCTACCACAGAATAGAGCATACGATCCTCATAGACAGGGAACAAGCTCTCAGAGTTAAAGAGTTCAATATACTCCTATGCCTTCAACCCAACTTCAAGCCCTTCTTCAGGGAGACTTACCTTAAAGCCCTAGGTGAGGATAGATATGAGAGATGTTTACCCCTTAAACTCCTTGACTCCCTCGGTGTGGACGTGATCTTTGGTTCGGACATGATGCCCTTTGACCCATGGTACGGCTTCTCATACGCAAAGGACCTTCTGGGAGAGAAGAGGGCAAAATACTACTACGGAGGGTGGAGAGATGAGGGAAGGTATATATGAGCTGGTTATAGTG
>WGFS01000050.1 GCA_015492115.1 Aquificaceae bacterium | reverse complement strand
GATACATACCAATCAAGTTCCACGTAGACGTTACACTGGGGGCAGGTATCCAATTTTTCATCAAAAAGCCTGACAAGACGTGCAAGAGTCCTCTGGTGAAGAGGAAAAGGATAGGCAAGGGCGTAAGGTATTCCCTCTATGAGCTCCCAGTCTCCTTCCCAGCTCTCGTAGTCCTTTATTGTGTAATGGGGAAGAAACCTTTCCGCCAGCCCCATACTAACCTTCAGCCTCCTGCAAGTTCAACAGCTTTCCTGGCACCGTCCCACATGTCCTCGGCGTTTACAAAGTTCATGCCCGACTCGGCGAGGATCTTCTTGCCCTCTTCAACGTTTGTGCCCTCCATCCTCACCACTATGGGAACGCTCAGCTCAACAACCTTGCCCGCCTCTACGAGACCCTGAGCGAGCCTGTCGCACCTCAGAATTCCACCGAATATGTTTATGAAGACCGCCCTTACATCCTCGTCAGCCATGAGTATCCTGAAGGCGTTGGCTATCTGCTCTACGTTTGCACCTCCCCCCACGTCAAGGAAGTTGGCGGGCTCCCCACCCGCAAGTTTAATTATGTCCATGGTAGCCATGGCGAGACCAGCACCGTTCACCATACAGCCTATGTTCCCTGAGAGTTTTATGTAGTTGAGCCCATGCTTTTTAGCCTCTACCTCTAAGGGTGATATCTGGCTCTCGTCCTCCATCTCTTCAACGTCCTTGTGTCTGAAGAGGGCGTTGTCGTCCACGTCAAGCTTTGCATCAAGGGCTATAAGGTTTCCTTCCCTGTCAAGGACGAGGGGGTTTATCTCAACGAGGGAGGCGTCAAGCTCTGTGTAAATCCTGTAAAGTGTAAGGAGCATCTTTGAGAAGTCCTTGACTGGAAGACCAAGCCTGAAAGCGAGCTTGCGGGCCTGGTAAGGCATAAGACCCAGTTCAGGATCAACCTCCTCTATGATTATCGCCTCAGGGTTCTCCTTGGCTATCTCCTCTATCTCCATGCCTCCAGCGGAAGAAGCCATGACAACCGGCTTTGAGCGAGCCCTGTCCAGAGTTATGGAGAGGTAGAACTCCTTGTCTATTGCAGTCGCCTTCTCTATCCACACTCTGTTTACGGGCTTTCCATCGGGGCACTGGAATGTCTTGAGAACCTTCCCCAGCATGCCCTCAACTGCCTCTTCAAGCTCATCAATGTCCTTAACTATCTTTACACCGCCAGCCTTACCCCTTCCGCCACAGTGGATCTGGGCTTTAACAACCAGAGGGAAGTTCCCAAGCTCCTCAGCGACCTCCTTAGCCTCCTTAAGGGAGAAGGCTACCTTTCCTTCCGGAACCGGGAGTCCGTATCTGGCAAAGATCTCCTTAGCCTGGTGCTCGTGCAATTTCATTAGACTACCTCCGGATAAAACGACGTTTGAACACTACAATTTTACAGTAAAAGCACCTTCAGTGGGGTCTCACTGAATCAAGTAGTCAAAGGTAACCTTCTTAGTCCTGCCGTCCTCATGAATTATTATCGCTATGTGGTAAAGACCCTTGTCCGACATGTCAAACCATCCACCGTAGTTGTCACCGTACTGGTGCGGATACTTGGTGAGCTTCTTCCGGGTAGCTCTGAAGATGGGAGACCTCACCTCCGCCTCAACATCGTAATTGGAAAGGTAAACTATTCTGCCTTTCTCATTCTTCCATATACTCACAGCGAGGTGGTGGGTATGGTTCTTCTTAGGCTTACCGTGGTGTTTAACGAGGAGTTTGTATGCCCTTGGGAAGTGCTTCTCAAGTTCAGCTATGGAAAACACTCCGATGCTGACGTAGTAGTTCCCGACCCACTTTGTAAGAGGTGTTGGTACCACGATCTCCTTCTGATCGGAGGAAAAACCAGACTCCTGCCCCGCGAGAAGAAAAACAACCCCAAAGAACAACAGGAAAAAGACAAGCCCCTTTTTCATCTCATATCCCTCCTTTCTCTTTAGACACTTTAATTATAGGTATTTAGGCTCTAAATGGGCATGATATAATACTGCCATGAGTTTTGAAAAGAAACTCTACAAGTACAAAACTTACGAGAATCTCAACAACTTAAATAGATTGAAGGAGGAGTTCAGAAAAAAACTTGAGAAGGTACCTCCAACCATGGAGTACCTGAGAAACCTAATAATTGATGTCAAACTCCTGTACAGGATACTCACAGACCCGGAGTTTGAGCTCAAGAGAGAAGCAAGGGAGGACTTCATAGGCGCCCTCTGGTACTTCATAGACAACAAGGACTCAATCCCTGACTGGATACCCATGCTTGGATACTGGGACGACTACAAACTGGTAAGATACGTTAAGGAAAAGCACATGAAGGAGATAGAGAGGTACTTTGAGGAAACCAAGTACTTTATAGCCAACTACTTCTGATGTTCAGGTTTATACTGTTTCGCCTCCTTCAGGCGGTACCTACCGTGCTTGGGGTCACCTTCATATCCTTCCTAATAATAAAGCTCGCCCCCGGAGACTTCTTAGACCAGCTCAAGCTCAACCCCCAGATATCACCGGAGACCATAGAGAGGTTAAAAAAGCTCTACGGGCTTGACCAGCCCGCACTGATCCAGTACTTCAAGTGGCTGAAGTCAGCGGTTTTCTTTGACCTGGGCTACTCCTTTCAGTACCACACACCCGTTACAGAGCTCATAATGGAGAGGATCCCCAACACCCTTCTCCTCTCAGTGAGCTCCGCCCTTATATCCTGGACACTCGCCATACCCTTGGGAATGGTGTCAGCCTTCAGGGAGGGTAGCAAACTTGACAAGCTCATACAGGCTTACGCCTACTCCTTCATGTCAATACCGAGCTTTTTCCTCGCCTTCATATTCCTATTCATAGCGAGCAGAACGGGGTGGTTTCCCATAGGTGGTGTGCAGAGCCCGGACTTTGAGAGCCTCTCCCTTCTGGGGAAGGTGCTGGATATACTCCACCACCTCTTCATACCCGCAATGACCCTCGCCCTCGTCTCACTGGCAGGTCTAACAAGGCTGGTCAGGAGTGCGGTGATAGAGGTTTTAAAGAGCCCGATGATAGTTATGCTGAAGGCTAAGGGAGTTCCCCAAAGGGTGATAGTGAAGCACGTGTTCAAGAACGCAATGAACCCCTTCACAACCCTCCTGGGTTACGAGGTCGCGAGCCTTATATCCGGGGCAGCGCTCATTGAGATAATAACCGGCTGGCCAGGGATGGGTATGCTCATGCTGGATGCGGTTCTGTCCCAGGACCTATTCCTCGTGATGGGAGGTCTCTACATAGGGACGATAATGCTGATTGTGGGCAACCTGATCGCCGACCTCCTCCTGGCATGGATAGACCCTCGGGTCAGGGAGAGGGAGTTCGCAAGGTGAGTTTCAGGAGGGTTTCCTTCCCCTTCTTCCAGGAGAGCTTTCTCAGAACTGTCAGATCAACGCTTCTGATCTCCCCTGCAGGAAGTCTGAGCTCGTAAGGGACGTTGTATCTGAGGGATGTCTTTGACTGGGCTGAGAGGAGTTTCCTCACAGTCCTCTTCCTTCCGTCTCTGTAACTGACCTTAGCTATAAGGTATAGGCGAGGGTCACCCTGATCGGCTGTTGGGAGGTTATGGGGAACTCCCACGTTCGTTATCATGAGCTTGTTCCCTTTAAGTTCCACCTTTATGTCCTCCTGCATGGCCCTTAAGGAAGGGAACCTGTGAGAGTTTCTTGGCTTTGGACGGTGGAAGAAATAGAAGGGGAACTTCTGAATTAGACGCCTCTTCCCAAGAGAGGGCATGTGGCAGGACTGACAGCTCCTATCAACTTTAGCTAATTTCCACTCCCTGAAGGTCTCCTGATGACACCCGGCACAGAATTTTGACTTGGTGTAAGAAAGATCCTGCCTGGATGGATGGGGAGGCGACCACACCCTGAGGGGTCCGTGCATTGTTCTGGACTCCTCTTTAAAGTGGCAGGCTACACAGCTTACCCCGTCCTCTCTGAACTCTGCCCTGAGAACTGGCTTCTTGCCAGGGTCAACCTGATGGGGCGCGTGGCAGGAGAGGCATTTCGTTTTCGTGTGGTTCTCGGACTCAAGTCTGAACTCTTTGCTGATCCAGGCATGGAAGTGTCTGCTTTCCTTCCACTCCCTGTATATCTGAGTGTGGCAGTCGGAACACCTCTTTGCGGGAGGTCTCTGAAGGAGGTCTTCCTCAACGAATACGCTCCCCAGCTTATCACAGCCCGCCATGAACAGGGCGAGGAGAAGGAGAGGTATCACTTCCCAAAAGCCTCCCTCACCACAGCTGGCACGAGGTGGACGTTGTGGCACTTGGCACAGCTCATACCAACGCTGTTCAGCAGTTTGAACACCTCATCCTTTTTCGGTTTGCCCGCAGAGAGGAGCTCCTCCATTCTGGACAGGCTCTTCTCAAAGTCCTTTCCGACTATAACCTCTTCTGAGAGCTTGTTGGTATGACACTTGGAGCACATGCTCCTGAGCTGTCTGGCTCTCTCAACGAAGTTCAGCCCGGACTCCTGAGCCTTTTCGGACTCACCCTGAATTAGATAGACCTTCAGAGCCTTCAGGGAGTCCGCGAGCTTCTTCATGTAGTCCCCCGTTTTGAGCTCCATGAACTCAACGGGGTCTTCTATGCTCACCTTCTCAAAGCTGGGGAAGTGATAGAGGAGCTTGACCGCCATCTGATTGTCCTGATGGCATTTGGCACACGTCTTTCCCAGCTTCTTGGTTGCGTCTATAACCCTGTCAACGTTCCTTGAGCCAACAGCCTTTACAAGGTTCTCCGCAAGGCTCGGCTTGAAGTAGTCCTTCCACTCGGGCACCATTCTGGAAGTTTTAAGGTACGTTTTTTTAAGCTCCTTAGCCCAGAAGAGGGCTTTCTCCCAGTTCCCATCGTTCACGTTCAGCCTTATTCCAGTGAAGGCTGTGCTCATGGTGTGCATGTTTGACAGGAACTCAAACTTCTTTGAAACGGGCGGGTAGTACCTGTCAAGAGACCTTGGAGGTTTCTTAAGAACTATCCTGTCCGTGGAGAGAGATACACCTGTTATGAAGAGAAGTAAGACCGCTACCCTTTTGAACTTCATGACTCAGCCCTCCCTTGAGCAGTTTGAAAGCTAAATAAAATTTAGCCTAATGGAAAACGGAGGACAACCTCAGTTCCCGTGTCTGAGGAGTTTATGAAGAACTCTCCTCCGTTCTTCCAGGTAAGCTCCCTAACTATGTACAGACCGAGGCTCCCCTTCCTGTAAGCGTCCCTGAGATTTGCGGAGTTGAAACCCTTTCCCCTGTCCCCGACCTTAATCTCAGCCCACCGCTCGGAAGCCCTCACGCCGACCTCTATGAGTTTGGAGTCCGTATGCTTGAGAATGTTATCTATGAGGTTGTTGAGTATCTCCTCAAGGTCAACGGGAGAGATCCGGACACTCAAACTGGGAGGACAGTCAACTACGAGCTTTACGTTCTTCTGGGCAAGGCGGAGTTCCCAGAGAGACCTTACCTCCTCAAGAAGAGAGCAGAGCTCAACATCCTTCCTCTCGGTATCCCTGCTGACCTTCTTCAGGTTGGAGAGGGCGGATTCAAGGAGAGCCTCCATCTTCTCCGTCTCCCTCAGGAGCTTCTCAAGGTAAGAATCCCTCTCCTCCTCACCTATGAGCCCCTCTCTGAGCGCAAGGAGGACGTTCCTAAGGTTCGTAAGGGGCGTCCTGAGGTCGTGGGCTATTCGGTAGAGCATGAACCTCTGGGCTTCCACCATCCCTCCTATCCTCTCCGACTGAAGGCTTATCACCTCACCGAGCCTGTCTATCTCCCTTATCCAGCTACCGGGTGCCTTGCCGGAGAAAGGGAGCCTCCTGACACTCTCCTCCAGCCTCAGAAGGTCCTTGCTCACGAACCTTGATATGGCGTAGGCGACGAGCAGATAGAGGGGGACGAAGGCGAGTATGGAGAGAACTATCTTGGTGAACATCTTCTTGCCTATGGGTATGCCCACTATCTTGACGGTAAAGAAGGCTATAAGGCTGGCTACCACCACGTAGGTCAGGAAGAGGAGGAGGAAGAGAACCGTGAAGAAGGAGACCCTATTCAAACCGATAGCCAAACCCCCTTACGGTCTTTATCCTCTCCGCTGAGGATCTGTCAACCTCCATGAGCTTTGTCCTTATCCTGTAAATGTAGGTGTCCACTATGCGTTCGTAGTCCGGTATGTCCCTGTCGTAGATCTCGGAGATTATCTCCTCCCTGGATACGACCTTGCCCCTCCGTGAGAGCAGGCGTCTCAGTATTAGGAACTCCTTCGGAGTCAGGTCAAGGGGTTTTCCCTTGAGGAGAACCTTCATCTCGTCCGGACGAACCTCAAAGTCCCCCACGCGGAGCGTATCTACAGAGGAAGAGAACTTCCTCCTTCTCCTCAGAAGAGCCTTGACCCTCGCTATCAGCTCGCGCATGTTGAAGGGTTTGGTAAGGTAATCGTCAGCACCGAGCTCCAGACCTACGATCTTGTCCTCGTCCGCATCCTTTGCTGTGAGTATGAGAACCATGCTGTCAGTCTGGGAGAACCTCTTGCATAGTTCAAAGCCGTCCATGTCCGGGAGCATCAGGTCAAGGATCACGAGGTCGGGTCTGGAGAGCTCAAAGCTCCTCACCGCTTCCCTACCCTCCGAGTCCCAGTAAACCCTGAAGCCTTCCTTCTCCAGATACCTCTTCAGCATATCCGCTATCAGGGGGTCGTCCTCAACTATCAATATCTTTCCCCTCATGGGGAGAAATTTTGAGCTTCTTTCAAGAAAAGTTCAAGAAAAGTTCAAATTCGGGAACGAGATTTTAGAAAACTTCACAGGGAGGTTGTCGCATGAAGAAGTACCTCGTGGTTGTTGGAATATCAGCTGTAGCCTTTGCGAGTGACTGGGATCTGACAGCACCGACAGGGCTCAAGTTCGGACTGATCAAGGGATACGAGAACTGGCATGTGGTCGCAACCCACTACAGGACCGACAAGAACGAGCTGAGGTACATAATAGGAAACGACAAGGCTGTGGAAGCGTACAGAAGGGGTGCAAAGAAGTTCCCCGAGGGCGCTATTCTTGTGAAGATAGGCTACAGTCTCAGGAAGAACCCTGATTTCTCAGCTTCGGTTGAGCCTGCGGTCATCCAGAGGGTTGAGTTCATGATAAAGGATTCTAAAAGGTTCAAAGACACAGCGGGATGGGGATTTGCGAGGTTTGTGAAAGACCAGAAGACGGGTAAGTACAAGGTCTTTGGAAAGAGCCCTAAGGACTACATGCAGTGCTTCGCCTGCCACCAGAGCGTTTCAAGAAAAGACTTCGTGTTTACAGACTACGTCAAGAGGAAGTGATCACTTTACCCCCGTACTGCCGAAGCCACCGTCTCCCCTTGCGGTGGCGTTCACCTCTTCAACTTCAATAAGTTCAACCCTGCTCACGGGCGCTATTATCAGCTGGGCTATCCTCTCCCCCCTCTCTATGACCACCTCTTCCTGACCAAGATTTATGAGGATTACCTTCACCTCGCCCCTGTAGTCGGAGTCTATGGTGCCGGGGGAGTTGAGCACAGTTATCCCCTTCCTGATCGCGAGACCACTGCGGGGTCTAACCTGACCCTCGTAACCCTCGGGTATCTCAAAGATGAAGCCTGTGGGTATGAGCGCTCTCTCCATCGGTTTCAGGACTACGGGTTCTTCGTTGGCAGACCTTAGGTCAAGCCCGGCGGAGTGCTCGGTGGCGTATGAGGGAAGCTCAATGCCCTCCCCGTGGGGTAGCCGTTTCACCCTTACCCTAACCATATCAGTCTATCTTATCGGTCAGCTTGGGTCTTCCTCTCTCATCCAGCTCAAAGACCTTTACCTTCACCTTCTGACCAACCTCAAACCTGTCCCGGGCGTCCCTTACCCTCTCCCTCATGTTATCCACGTGCAGGAGTCCGACCTTCCCGGGAAGTATCTCAACGAAAGCTCCATAGGGTTCAACACGGGTTACAGTGCCTTCATAGACCTTCCCTACCTCTACCCTCTCCTCCGCAGGGGCGCTCTCTCCGTCAAGACCCACGGTGGTAAACTTGGGTCTTCCCATCTCATCAACCTCAAGGACTTTAACCCTGACCACGTCTCCCACGCTGTACTTATCTCCCGCGTGCTTGATGGGCTGAGCCATCTTGGAAACGTGCAGGAGCCCGACCTTCCCGGGAAGTATCTCAACGAAAACTCCGTAGGGCTCAACCCTTGTGACCTTGCCCTCATAGACCTGTCCTACCTCCACATCCCTTACGAGGTCCTCTATCATCTCAATAGCTCTCTGGATCGCCTCGTCCGAGTATCCGGTGAGATAAACCTTTCCCTCCTCGCCGACCCAGACGTTTACCTCTGTCTCTTCGTATATCTTCTTTACGTTGGAGCCTCCCGGTCCTATCACGAGAGCAGCCTTCTCCTCGGGAACCCTGTATATGACTATCCTCGGTGCGTAAGGTGACAGGGTCTCCCTGGGCTCAGGTATAGCGGAGTACATCTTCTCAAGTATATAGAGCCTCCCCTCCTTAGCCTGCTGGAGGGCTTCGGTCATTATCTCCCTCGTTATGCCCTTTATCTTTATATCCATCTGGATTGAGGTTACACCATCCCTCGTCCCGGCAACCTTGAAGTCCATATCTCCCAGATGGTCTTCGTCTCCCAGAATGTCGGAGAGGATGACGTACCTATCTCCCTCCTTTATCAGTCCCATGGCTATGCCCGAGACGTGCTTGCCTCCCTTCACGGGAACTCCAGCGTCAAAGAGGGCGAGGGAGCCTCCGCACACGGTAGCCATGGAGGTTGATCCGTTAGACTCAAGTATGTCCGAGACCACACGGATTATGTAGGGGAAGTCTTCCTCGTCGGGAATGACCGGCTCAAGTGCCCTCTCAGCGAGGGCTCCGTGTCCTATCTCTCTCCTTCTGGGAGGTCCCCAGGAGCGTGCCTCACCAGAGGAGAAGGGAGGGAAGTTGTAGTGGAGCATGAACCTTTTGAAAACTTCTCCCTCAGCTATGGTCTCTATCATCTGAGCCTCGTCGGGCGCACCGAGGGTGACGGTAACGTAAGCCTGAGTCTGCCCTCTCGTAAACACCGCACAGCCGTGCGGTCTCTCAAAGGGATGAACCTCTATGTTTATGGGTCTTATCTCGTTGGGTTTCCTGCCGTCTATCCTCACACCCTCGGAGAGGATCTTCTCCCTCATCAGCCTGCTCTCAAGCTTCTTGAAGAAGTACTTGACGTTGAAGTGAAGTTCCTCGGGTATCTCGTGTTTCTCTATGAACTCCTCAACTATCTCCGCAAGAGCCCTGTTCCTCTCCTTCTTGTCCTGAATGGCAAAGGCTAAGATTATCTTCTCCGAGCACTCGCTCTCTAAAGCCTTTATGAGGGACTCGTCCAGAGCTATACCTTCAAACTCAACCTTGGGAACTCCCACCTTCTCCCTGAGCCTCTCCTGAGCCTCTATGAGTTCCTGAATGGCGGAGTGTCCGAAGAATAGAGCTTCGGTGATGTCCTCCTCGGGGACCTCTTTGGCACCTCCCTCAACCATCACTATGGCGTCCTTAGTGCCTGCCATCACTATCTCAAGTTCTGCCAGCTTCCTCTCCTCGTAGGTGGGGTTGGCTATGAGCTCTCCGTTAACCCTGCAGACCCTCACGCCCGCTATGGGTCCCTCAAAGGGTATGCGGGAGATGTGAAGGGCTGTGGAGGCGCCGGTTATGGCAAGGACGTCGGGGTCATAGCTGTCATCCGCAGAGAGGGTCAGGGCGGTTACAACCACATCGTGAAAGAATCCTTCCGGGAAGAGAGGTCTTATGGGCCTGTCTATCACCCGCGAAGCGAGTATCTCCCTCTCGGAGGGCTTTCCCTCTCTCTTTACGAAACCACCGGGTATCTTGCCGTAGGCGGAGGGTCTCTCCCTGTAATCAACGGTCAGGGGGGTAAAGTCTATCTCTTTGTTGGGTTCGTCGGACATTACCGCGGTAACGAGAACCGCGGTTCCACCCTGTTTGACAACAACAGCGCCATCAGCCTGTTTGGCGTACTTACCAACCTCTATTACTACCGGTTCTTTACTGTTTCCTACCCTTGCGCTCTCCTCCATATCACTTTACCTGGAGCCCGAATTTCTTGGATATCTCAACGTACTTCTGGTAGTCGGTGTTCCGGAGATACTCAAGGAGCTTTCTCCTCTTGTTGACCATGGCTATAAGTCCCCTCCTGGAGTGGACGTCCTTCTTGTGCTTCTTCATGTGCTCGGTGAGCCTGTTTATCCTCTCTGTGAGGATAGCTATCTGAACCTCTGGAGAACCCGTGTCTCCTTCATGCCTCTGAAAACCCTTTATCAGTTCCCACTTCTTCTCCTTAGAAAGGGGCATTATGCAGACCTCCTTATCAAAAGTTGCAATTTTTCATTATAACACCTTTCTCAGACCTCGTATATGGCGTCAAGTAACTCCTTAGCCCTTTCGGGGTCTATCTCCTTGAGCTCCTTATAGACCTCCCTCGCGCTGTCGGTCTTTCCCATGCGAGTGTAAGCTATACCCAGCTTGAAGAGTAGCTCCGGATCTTTGGGTTTCTGTTCAAGCTCCTTCTTGAGGTCTTCCACGTACTTGCCCAGAAGACCCTCTCCCATCTTGCTGAAGACACCTTTATAGTTCTTTCCCAGCATAGTTTAATAATTTAGTTCTGAATTCTGAGAGAGATGGAGTGGATAAGAGCTGAGCTGAAGAAGATTGAAGGTGAGAAGCTCTACAGGAAAAGGGTTCCTGTGGAAGGGCTTAAAGACTTCTGTTCCAACGATTATCTCGGTCTGAAGGACCACCCAAGGGTGGTAGAGTCTGCGAAAAAAACATTAAAAGACTACGGGCTCGGTTCGGGAGCGTCTCAGCTCGTTTCGGGATACACAAAGGTTCACGCCCAGCTTGAGGAGGAGCTCGCCGGCTTCAAGGGAACTCCCGCCTGCGTCCTCTTTGGCTCCGGGTACCTGGCTAACGTAGGAGCCATACCGGTTCTTGCGGGTGAAGGAGATCTGATACTCAGCGATGAGCTGAACCACGCCTCCCTTATAGACGGGTGCAGGTTCTCAAAGGCTGAGAGGAAGGTCTTCAAACACAGGGATTACGAGAACCTTGAGGAGACACTAAAAAAAGAGAGACACAGCTACAGGAGAGCTCTCATAGTAACGGACAGCGTCTTCAGTATGGACGGAGATCTGGCGGACTTAAAGGCACTTTACGAACTTTCGGATAGATACGAGTGCATGCTCTACATAGATGACGCCCACGGGACTGGGACTGTAGGAGAGGGGAAGGGAGGACTTGAGGAGTTCGGTCTCGGGTGGAGGGAGAACGTGGTCGTCATGGGAACCCTTTCCAAGGCACTCGGGAGCTACGGAGCCTTTGTGTGTGGGAGCGAGGAGCTTGTAGAACTCCTGGTGAACAGGGCGAGAAGCCTCATATTCACAACCTCACTGCCCCCCGCTGTATGTGCGGGTGCCTTAGAGAGCGTGAGGATAATAGAGGAAAACACCGAGCTTATAGAGAGATTGAGAGAAATGGAAAAGAAGTTGTTCAATGTACTTTCAGAGTTACCCTACGAGGTCGTTTACAGCGGAACACCTATAATACCCGTCATCGTCGGAGATGAGGGGGAAGCTATCAACATCTCAAAGAAGCTATTTGAGAAAGGTATCTTTGTTCAGGCTATAAGGTACCCCACAGTACCTAAGGGAAGGGCAAGGCTAAGGTTCACAGCCAGTCTGAGATATTCTGAGGAAGACCTTGAGTTTCTATCGGAGGCTCTCAAGTCCTTGATCAAGCTGTAAAAAGTGTTAAATTTAAAACTTGGCTAAAGTAGGGGGCGACTGGTTTCGACGGGGTCTGATGGTCCCCGGGGAGCAGGCAGGTTGGCAACCTTAACAGCCGTTAAGAACACTTCCCGAAGCTGAAGTCGCTCTCGCTGCCTAATTAAAAGGCAGCGCGCCCCCGGTGGGTTCGCGGGTGGCTTACCGATGGGCGTCAGAGACACCCGCTCGGGCAGTCCCGACGCACGGTGAGGGATCGCCGACAAACGAACCGTGCTCCCCTTGGGGAGCCTGCCCGTGGGCGACCCGAGGGTAGAATCAAACACGGGCTAAGCCTGTAGAGCCCCGGATCGGGCCATCGTCCTCGGACGCGGGTTCGATTCCCGCCGCCTCCACCAAACCTATGGCAAAATACCCTATAGATGCACCTTTCAGACTTCTTCGCCCACAGGGACAGGTTTATCTACGCATTTACCTTCGTGGGTGTAAGCTCAACTCTTGTTTTTGGTGTGATGCAACACCTCAAAGCAGGGAATTACGCATCAGCTCTGTTTGAGCTGTTCCTATCCACAGTAGCCTTCCTGAATGCTGTTTACTACAGTCGTAAGAAAAACTACGATTTAGCGTCCACCGTAATACTCGTCCTGATGGTCATCGTGCTGTCCTTCCTGTCCACAACTGGAGGATTGAAAGGCACAGGGCTTTACTGGATATACACATTCCCATTGCTTGCCTTCTTTATGAAACCCATTAAGCAGGCTTTCGTGTGGAACGGCATTCTCATCCTGTCCATTCTCACACTGTACTGGCTGGGACAGCATGAAGTGGTTAACTTCTTCTATAACTGGATAGAGCTCAGACAGGCTCTGGGAGCCTATACGGCGGTTCTCCTGCTTTCCCTGTTCTACAGCCTGATACTGAACGGCCTTTTAAGAGACCTAAGAACCCGTGCGACAGTGGATATGCTGACAGGACTCCACAACAGAGCCTTCGTGTTTGATACCCTGGCAAAGCTCATAAACATGGCTAAGAGAAGGAAGGATATGACATACTGCCTCGCTTATCTTGACCTTGACAACTTCAAAAGGGTAAACGACCTATACGGGCACGGCGAGGGTGATAGCGTCTTGAGGGAAGTGGCTCAGATAATTCAGGGAAGCTTCAGGAGTGGGGACGTGGTGGGCAGGATAGGAGGAGACGAGTTCATAATTATCGTTTACAACTGTAAAAAGCAAGCCTTTTTAAACAGGCTTGAAAAGATAAGAAGAAGGATAGAGGATACCTTCAGCAGGTACGGACTCTCCCTGAGTTACGGTGTTGTAACTGTGCCTGAGGAAGGCACGGACATAAACATGGTTCTCAAGCTCGCGGACAAGCGAATGTATTATATGAAACGACGGAAAAAGGAACTAAATTATTCCCAGGAGGAAAAGGAATGAAGCTGAGGAGCGATGTTGTAAAGAAGGGCATTGAAAGGGCTCCCCACAGGGCACTCTTAAGGGCATGTGGTCTTTCGGAAGAGGATCTTGACAAACCTCTCATAGGCATCGCGAACTCTTACATAGACATA
This sequence comes from Aquificaceae bacterium, assembly GCA_015492115.1. Taxonomy (GTDB): domain Bacteria; phylum Aquificota; class Aquificia; order Aquificales; family Aquificaceae; genus Hydrogenivirga. Next base: position 11,245 of record WGFS01000050.1, on the reverse strand, counting down.
ATCCCGGGGCACGTCCACCTCAGGGAGTTCGTGGAGCCTATAAAGGAGGAGGTCAGAGAGGCAGGTGGTGTCCCCATAGAGTTCAACGTGATAGGGGTGGACGACGGGATAGCAATGGGACACTACGGGATGCACTACTCCCTGCCTTCAAGGGAGCTGATAGCTGACTCCATAGAGACGGTGGTGAACGCCCACCAGCTTGACGCCCTTATATGCATCCCCAACTGCGACAAGATAGTTCCGGGTATGCTGATGGGCGCTATGAGGGTGAACGTCCCCACCATATTCATAAGCGGGGGACCCATGCTCGCAGGGGAGCACGAGGGCAAGAAGATAGACCTGATCTCTGTCTTTGAGGGTATAGGACAGCTCAAGAGCGGTCAGATAACGGAGAAGGATCTTCAGGTTATAGAGCAGAGCGCCTGTCCTACCTGTGGTTCCTGTGCGGGTCTCTTCACCGCAAACTCCATGAACTGCCTCACAGAGGTTCTGGGACTCGCCCTCCCTGGGAACGGAACCATACTCGCCATAGACCCAAGGAGGGAGGTGCTCGCAAGAACCGCTGCGAGAAGGATAATGGAACTTCTTGAGAAGGACATAAGGGCAAGGGACATACTGACGGAAGAAGCTATAGACGACGCCTTCACGGTAGACATAGCTATGGGAGGTTCATCAAACACAATCTTACACCTACTTGCAGTAGCGAGAGAGGCTGGAATTGAGTACGACCTCGCCAAGATAAATGAGATATCCAAGAGAACACCTACCGTATGCAAGATAGCACCCTCCTCCCACTACCACATAGAGGACCTGGACAGGGTTGGTGGCATACCCACCATAATTAAGGAGCTCTCCAAGAAGGAAGGACTCCTCCACTTAGACAGACCCACCGTGAGCGGAAAGACCCTTGGAGAGATAGCAGAGGAAGCTCCGGAGGCGGATGGAGAGGTCGTCAGGAGGATAGAGGAACCTTACTCGGAGGACGGAGGCATAGCCATACTCTTCGGAAACCTTGCCCCCGAAGGCTCCGTGGTGAAAACCGCGGGGGTCGTGGAGGGCATGCTCAGGTTCAAGGGAAAGGCTGTATGTTTTGACTCGGAGGAGGAGGCGATAGAGGGGATACTGGGAGGTAAGGTAAAGCCCGGGCACGTGGTTGTTATCAGATACGAGGGTCCCAGGGGGGGTCCCGGTATGAGGGAGATGCTATCTCCCACCTCCGCGATAGTGGGGATGGGTCTGGGGGACAAGGTCGCCCTTATAACGGACGGGAGGTTCTCGGGCGGAACGAGGGGAGCCTGCATAGGGCACGTATCCCCTGAGGCGGCATCGGGAGGTCCCATAGGCGTCGTCCAGGACGGGGACGAGATACTGATAGACATACCGAACAGGAAGCTTGACCTCCTCATACCGGAGGAGGAGCTCCGGAAAAGGCTTGAGAGCTTCAAGCCCAAACGGAAGGAGATACCGAGCTCCTGGCTCAGGAGGTACGCTAAGCTCGTTACGGACGCCTCCAAAGGAGCGATATTAGAAGCTTGATGCTCCTCTTCGTCCTCGCCTTCCTGAGCTTTTACGCCTCCGTTCACTACTACCTCTACAGGAAGGTAAACCAGGCTTTCGTATTCGGGCTCTGGTCAAGGCTGGTCTTAGGGCTGTTCCTCTCCTTCGCCACCCTCTCTCCCGTGATATGGAGGGTTCTTGACAGTAAAGGAGTGGTTGAACTATCAAGACCTCTCGCCTTCGTGGCTCTCCTGTGGATGGGCTTTGTGATCTACTTCTTCCTCGTTGGGGTTGTGGTAGACCTGTACAGGAGGTTCCACTCCCCCGGTCCGAGGAAGGCTCTCCTTATAACCCTGACCCTATCCCTTCTCCTCAGCGCCTACAGCCACGCCGAGACATACTATCTTCAGGTTTACAGGTTCACCATAGAGACCCCGAAGCTACCTCCGGGAAGGGAGCTGAAGATTTTGCACATCTCAGACCTCCACCTTGGACCCATTATGAGAGGGGAAAGGGTTGAGATGGTCAGAAAAGTCTACGACAGGGAGAAGCCCGATATAGTTCTTGCGACCGGGGACATGGTGGACGGGAACATGAAAGGACTTGAATACCTCGCGGACATGCTCGCCCAGATGAGACCCCCCCTGGGGAAGTTCGCTGTCCTCGGAAATCACGAGTTCTACGTGGGACACGAGCAGGCTATAGCCTTTCTGGAGAGGGCTGGGTTTAAGGTTCTCAGGGGTGAAGCCACCGCGGTAGGCGGTCTTTTAAACGTAGCTGGTGTTGACGACCCTGCGGGGGAGAGGCTGGGCTACGGAGCCTTCACGGACGAGCTGAAGGTTTTAAAGGGTGTGGACACCTCAAGGTTCACCGTACTCTTAAAACACAGACCCGAGGTGAGGAGAGAAGTCCTGCCTTACGTTGACCTCGTTCTTGCAGGACACACTCACGGAGGTGTTCTCTTCTTCGTAGGCTACACAGTCCTGAGACTCTTATACGAGACAGACAGGGGTATCAAGGAGCTTGCCCCCGGAAAGTTCATCGTGGTCAGCAAGGGTGTCGGAACGGGAGGTCCTCCAATGAGGCTCCTGTCCCCTCCCGATGTGGTTCTTATTACCCTCAGAGGTCAATCTCTATGAGCTTCTCCCTTGAGGTTTCACCTCTGATTATCCTTACCGCGCTCTTCCTTACCCCGTAGTGTTTTGCGAGGAGCTCAATAACCCTCTCGTTGGCTTTTCCCTTCTCCGGAGGAGCGCTCACCCTCACCTCAAGGTAGTGCGGACTGAGTTCCTTTACCTCTTCCCTCTTTGAGCCCGGCTTTACCTTTACCTTTATTCTCACTCTTCTGGAACTTCCCTCTCGCTCCTGTATATCACCGTGTAAACAACCGTGAAGCCGTCTATCCCGTGTTCCCTCGCGTGGGTGACCTTCACGTCCACCACCTCTCCCCCTTCGTCGTATATGGCGTCAAGGACCTCGTTCAGCTTGTCCGTTATCTCGGAGGTGGTTCCCTCTATGTCTATTACCAGCGCGTTTACCCTCATCCTATCAGGACTATTATACTTGAAAGGGGAGGATGGCTAAACTCAGGAGGAAGCTCAGGAAGAGAATAAAGCCCAGGAAGAGGGAACCCAAGCTCGTAGAGATATACGAAAGGAGACTTATAGAGGCTCTGAAGGAGTTCAGGATACCCCTTCTCATGCTCCACACCGCCATCAGCGTCGGAACGATCGGATACATGCTCCTCTCGGGAGGGGACTTCATAAACTCCTTCTACATGACGATAATAACGATAGGGACGATAGGATACGGGGAGATAGTATCTGGGAGCGATACCCTTTACGGAAGGGTCTTCACCTCTTTTCTAGCCCTGATGGGGATAGGGGTCTTCACAACCTCAGTGACCGTTATAGTAAGGGTCTTCTTCAAGGAAGATATAATTAAGCTCTACAGGGCAATAAGGATGCTGAGGGAGATAGAGGAACTGGAGGGGCACTACATAATCTGCGGTTACGACAAGACCTCCGCCTGGCTCGCCAATCTCCTGAAGAAGAGGAAGATAGAGTTCGTGGTGATAGACAGCAGGGAGGAGGCTATGAAGTTCCTCCAGGAGCACAACATAAAGTACTTCATAATAGAGGAGCCCCACAGGAGGTCTGTCCTCCAGTCCGCGGGTATAAGGAGGGCAAGGGGGATGATAGTGAACCTCGGGGACGACGCAAAGAACATAGCTGTCATAGTTACCGCGAGGCTCGTGAGACCTTCCAAGGAGGAGTTCTACATCTACTCCTTCGCTTCAACGGATGGGACAGCGGACAAGCTGGAGGAACTTGGGGCAAACAGGGCTCTGGTTCCCAGTAAGCTCCTTGCGACGAGGCTCGCATCCTACATATTCCACACGGGCTCAGCCTTCATCTCCGACCTCTTTGACAGGATAGCCTTCGGGGAGGAGACAGACATAGACATCCTGGAGCTCAAAGTAGAGCCCGGATCACCCCTCGTGGGCAAGAAGTTAAAGGATATAGACCTCAGGAGGGCTCTCAAGGTCACGGTAATAGCGATAAGGAAGCCTGACGGATACTTGGACGTGACCATAACGGGAGAGACCACCGTTGAAGAGGGAGACACCCTCATAATCTTCGGACAGCCCAAGAACCTGAGGAAGGCTCAAAAAATACTCCTGGAGGAAGCATACAGTGTCCTGGAGAGGGAGAGATGAGATACAAGAAGATAGTCACAGACTTCTTCATCCTCATGGCTCTGACGACGAACATAAGCTTTATAACTGGTCCCAACTCCTACGAGCTGGTGATAACGGTCGCGGCAAACCTCGCGGCAACCATACTTAAAGTGGGTGAGGGAAGGGTTCTCTCCACCGAGATGCTCGCCTCCAGCCTGGTCGCCGACCTTCACCTTATCCCCGCCCTCTTCCTCTACCACATGGGAGACCCGCAGGAGGCAATGGGTTTAGCTCAGGGGGCCCTCGCTGCGAACGTGATATCGGTGATAATCTCCATAATAGAAACGATAATAAGCGCCTTCACAGAGGAGGAGGAATGATCATATATACCTGAGTATGGTCATGTCCCTTGACTCCGCGACTATCTTCATAAGAGCCTCGTAGGCTGTTCTGTAGCGAGTGTACTCCATTATGCTCTCGGAGAGATCAACCTCCTCCGTATCGGACTTCTGCTTCTTCAGGACGTCCATCCTGTTTTCCTGAACCGGTTGTTGATCCCTCACCTGGGAGAGGACGCTCCCCACCTGAGACCTCTCCTGAACGATCTTGTCGTAAGCCCTCTGGTTCGCCATGAGGTCAGAGTCGTCTGGATTTAGACCTGCGGAGAGCTTGTCCTTTATCTCGCTCAGAACCTGGAAAATGTTCAGCGTGGAGAAGTTACCCAGAGCCGTTCCAGAGAAGGATACAGATAGGGTAGTGGAGACGTCCTCGGGTATCAGCCTCATCGTGTATTTACCGTTAGGAGTCTGGTGAACGAAGGCGTTTACGTCTCCCGGAGAGATCCCGTTGAAGATCTTTACAAGGTTCTGGAGGTTGTTGCTCTCTAAGATGTTCCCAAAGGTGTCCCCTATGAAGTTGTTAGCTGGTGAGTCCCCATCACTTATGCGGAGCGTGTAGGTTCCGTCCGGGTTGGTAACGACGGAAGCGGATATGTTCTGACCGCCGAAGGCGGTGTTTATCTGGGTAACGAGGTCGTTGAGTGAATACTGCCCGTAGTTGGATATCCTCGCAAGCTCGTTCATGGAGCTGTCGTAGAGGACGAGATCCCCGTCAAAACCGTAGCTGGACAGGGGAACGTTCGGATCCGAGACCTTCCCTGCCAGATACCAGACACCCCTTCCGTAGTCCACGCTAACCGTCGTGGAGTTGTAGTTTACGTTCATGGTTCCCGAGACCGTAAAGGCGGTGTCCGGGGAGGAGAAGAGGGTATCCATCTGATAAACGTTCGTGGAGAAGACCTCCCTCCCGGAGGTGAAAACCTGAACGAAGCTCCCCTCGTCTATCTGGACGTTGAAGGGCTCATCGGAACCCTGGTATGTGAAGCTATCTGAGAAGGGCTCGGTTGTGAGGGCTGAGCCGGAGAATATGTAGTTCTCCCCCACCTTCTCGTTTGCCCTGTCAAGGAGGAAGCTGAGAGCCTCCTCAAACTCGGAGCTAAGAGCCTTCAGGGCATCCGCTGTGTGAAGCTGATTCTTTGCCTGAACGGTCTTCGTGTAGAGCATCTTTATCTTGTCCGAGACCTTGTTGAGTGTGAAGTCTATGTATGAAAGGTTCACATCCGCAAAGAGCCTGTTTCTGGAGAACTGAGACAGCTGAGATATCTCCTTCTTCAGGTTTACAACGTTGAAGGTCGCAACGGGGTCGTCGGAGAGGTTATGTATCCTCTTACCCGTGGCTATCTCCGTGGTCGTCCGTGCTATCCCTTCCCTTATCCTCCTGTCCTGCTGTTGGAATATGGAGTAGAGCAGGTTGTCGGGCACCTTCATCTCTCACACCTCACATGTTAAGGGTGGTCTGCAGTAGCTCGTCTATCGTCGTAACTATCTTAGCCACAGCCTCATAGGTTCTCTTGACCTTCATTATCTCCATGAACTCTTTGTCTATTGAAACACTCTGCATCTCTTTCAGCTTCCTGTCCAGAGACTCAAGGAGTGCGGACTCTATCCTGAGCTTGTCCTTTGTGTCCGCCTGGGTTGTGGATATATCGCTTATGAAGTCACTCACCCTGCTCTTGCTCGTCTCCCACCAGGTGTTGGCAAAGCCACTGAAGGTATCGGTAAGGGAAAAATCAGTATCGTCTATGTCTGAACGGAGTGTGCTCACCGGAGTTATGTCGGATGCGTTCGTCCCTGTAAACACAGGGGAGCTCTCGTATATATTCCCTCCAGTATCGGTTACGGAGTAGTTCGTGTTGGAATTGTCTATCCTGAGCGTATAGCTCCCGTCCGGATTTGTAACCACGGTGGCTGAAAAGCCCGCAGAGGTCAGTGTAGCGTTGCTGTTTATGGCGCTGGCGAGCGAGTTGAGGGACTGAGTGCCGTAGCTGGGTATGGTCGCAAGAAGCGTGGGTGGTGTGGTGGAGTTGTCGTAGAAGCTGAGGTTCCCGTCTATGCCGTAGGTTGATAGGGACTGGGTTGGGTCTGAGACGTTCTTTACAAGATACCAGGTTCCGCTGTTTTTTCTCGGGAGCTTCACCTCGGATATGAGCTGTACAGCTATGCTGTTGAGTTCGTTCTTGAACCTCGCAAGATCCGCCCTCGCGTCAAGGAGAGCCTTCACCTTACCGGACTCCACAACGTTGGTTATGTCCACATCGCTACCGCTCTTTGACTTCCAGTAGAGTCTTCCCCCCGTGTACTCCAACTGCCAGTAGTTGTCCTGAAAGTCAACGAGGGCGAAACCCTTGGATGTTGTGACCTTCACCCTCCCTATCTCGTCCTGCTGGACGTTTATGTTTATTAACTCTGATAGCTCCCTGAGGTACTTGTCCCTCGTGTCAAGGAGGTTCTTGTAGTCCTTCCCCCTCGCGTAGTTCTGGGCGTACATTACCGTTATCTCTCTGTTTATGTTAAAGAGCTTCCTGTTCAGCTCGTTTATCTTGGACACCGTGTCCCTGAGATTGAAGTCTATGCTGTTGTCAAGAGAATCTATATCGCTTGACTTGTTCCTCAGAAAATCAGCAAGGCTCTTGGCGGAGTTGTAGAGTTCGTTCTTCGCCCCTTCGTTTGTGGGATCTTTCATCAGGTCAAGGTAAGCCTTATAGAAGCGGTTCGTGTAGTCATTGATTCCCGTCCCCTTGAAGAGCTCCTGAAATATCCCCTCAACGTTTGAAAGCACTCCACTCCTCTCCTCAAGGTATCTGACGAGGGAGAGCTTTGAGTTTCTCAGATTCACGTAGTAGATATTCTGGTCTCTCCTGACGTTCTGGAAGTTTATACCCACGGGAGCGAAGCTCTCTATCACGGGGTCTTCCTGAACATAGTCGGGGTTGTTGGCGTTCACCACGTTCCTGTTGTGTATGTCCAGTGACTTCCTGTATATCTCAAGAGCCTGAGAGATTATTCCGAAGGAAGCACCGAACATCACACCCTCCGTGAGAAGAGACCACCCTGTCCCCTTTCAAGGAGGGGCTTCAGCCCGCCTGAGATTATCCCAAGGTTCCTGGAAAGCAGTCTCCTGACCTCCTCAAAGTCATTCTTTACCTCAACTATATCTTCGGGGGAGGAGCTCTTCATCAAGTCCAGGAGCTCCTCAAAGTCCCTCTCAAGCCCGTCCACGTTGAACGGATCAAGGAGTTTCTCCTTCAGAAGAGATACCTTCTCCCTAAGGGCGCTCAACCTCTACCTCCTATAATATTTGTCGTTACTTTCCGATTATTTTTGAGGTAAGGAGGACTGAGCCATGACCATAAAGGGAAAGCTGTTCGCCGTTAACGTTCTTCTGATAATAGTCGGGATCGTGATAGCGGGCGTTCTCTATGTAACAGAGCGAAAGGTAGAAGAGTCTATAAAGGAGGTACAGAGCGCGGTAAAGGAATTAGACATATACAAGGACATGAAGATACACCTGCTTTACGCGGCGATAGCGGTCAGAAATCTTATATTCAACCCCAAGGATGAGAAAGAGAGAAAGGCTATAAACGAACACATAAAGGCATACCTGGATGGACTTGCCATACTCAGGAAAGGAGAGGAAAGGCTCAGCAAGAGGGAGGCTGAGCTGACCAAGAATCTCGCCTTCTTCACGTATCAGAGTGATCTTGAGAACGTTATACAGCTCCTTGAGCTTGAGGCATACGATGAGGCTAAGGAAACCCTACTTGAGGCTGAGAAGAAAGGATTTACGGACACGATAGATACCCTGAACACACTGATTAAGCTCAGGCTTGAGCAGATCAAGAGAGAACAGGAAAAGCTGAAGAGAAATGTTTCCCTCGCAAACGTGGTCGTCATAGGCATAACTATACCGTCTATACTCGTTGTGTCCCTTGCTCTCTGGCTCGTTTCCAGAGGAGTCGTTGGCAATATAAACAGTCTCAGTGCAAAGGTGGAAGAGCTTGCAAACAAGATGAGGTTTAAGGACACCGGATTCAGCAGGTTCAGAAATGAACTTGATAGGCTTGTGGAATCTCTGGAGCAGATGGTCAGGGACATAGGAAGTGCTGTTACGTCCATAAGGGACGTCATGATGAAGGTGTCAAAGGGTAGCCTGAAGGTCAGGATCCAGGGTGATTACAGAGGTGACATAGAAGAGCTGAAGAACTATATAAACAGCTCTTTATCAGACCTTCAGAATGCCCTGAGAGAAGCAAAGGATGGTCTGGAAAGGATAGCGGAGAGCATAAAGGTCCTTGATAAGAACGCAGGCAGGATAGAGAACGAGAACGAAAACCTCAACAGCAGTATAGCGAGCATAATGACCTCCGTGGACGAGACCTCAGAGGCTCTGAGGCAGGTAACCGAAGAAACCCTGAGGGCAAGGAACGTATCCACAGATATGGAGGAGAGCATAAAGACGGGCAAGGGCAAGGTGGACATTATGCACACAGCCATGGGCAGGATAGTGGAGGTCAGTCAGGAGATAAGCTCCATAACGGAGACGATAATAAACATAGCGGAGCAGACGAACCTCTTAGCCCTCAACGCGGCTATAGAGGCCGCGAGGGCTGGAGAGATGGGGAGGGGTTTTGCGGTCGTTGCGGACGAGGTCAGGAGGCTTGCAGAGATATCGGGGAACGCAGCGAAGGAGATAGCGGGACTTGTGGAGAAGGCGATGAATACCGTTGAGGAGGGGAAGAACGCCTCCGAGGATGTGGTGGAGAGCTACAAGAGGATAGAGGAGGTTACGAAGGAGATAGCGAGCGTGATAGACACGATAGCTACCGCCATGGAGGAGCAGAGCAGGGCTATAGACATAATAAGGGACAACATGACAGAGATAACGCAGGTCTCCGAGAAGAACACCTCCAGCATAAAGGAGATGGTTGAGGAGATAAGGAACATAAGGGAGGTTTCTAATCAGGTTGAGGAGAGAATGAAGGGCTTTGACGTCTGAGCTCCCTCCTGAAGGCGAGGTAGAAGAGGACAGCCCTGATGAACATCTCAACCGTCATAAAGACCCAGGGGACGAGGGGGGAGTGTACAATTTTGAGCAGAAAATAGGATGGTATTATCCTGAAGAGCCAGAAGGAGGCAACGTTCACAACCATCGGCACGGTGGTCCTTCCCATACCCTTCAAGGCACCAGAGAGTATCACCGCGTATGCCATGGGGACCTGCGAGATGCCCACTATCACGAGGTAGTAAACAGCCCAGCCTATCACCTCGGGGTCCCTGCTGAAGGGAAGGGTCAGGTACATGGGAAAGAGGATGAGAACCAGACCCAGGACACCCATCAGGAAGGCGGTGAGGTTTGCGGTGAACTTGACCCCGTAAACGAGACCGGGAAGGTTCTTCGCACCGTAATTCTGACCCGCTATCACTGTGCTCGCCACCATGAAGCCAAAACCCACCATGAAGGATATACTCTCAACCCTGAGACCTATCTGGTGCGCCGCGAGAACCTTGTCTCCGAAGTGGGCGAGGAAGCCCACAAAAACGTTGAAGGACAGGCTCGTTATCGCCCTCTCAACAGCGGTCGGTGTCCCTATCCTGAGGAACTTCAGAAGAAGTTCCCTGTCCATGGTGAACTCGAGCCTGAAGGGCTTGGCTTTAAAGCGGGTAAGGTAGAGATAGACGAAGAAGGCGAAGAGCTCGGAGAGAACTATCCCCCACCCCGCACCCTGGACACCGAGCTTTGGTAGCCCGAGCTTCCCGTATATCAGCAGGTAGGCGGTGGATACGTTTATCACGTTCATGAAGATCGCTACCTTCATGGGGGTCCTCGTGTCCCCAGCACCGTTGAAGGCTCCGTAGAAGGTGTTAGTCATGAAGCCGATTGTGATGAACCAGAATATTGGGGTGAGGTAGTCGCTTGAGAGGGAAACGACCTTTTCGGAGGCGCCGAGTGTGGACATGAGGAAGAGGACGAGGTCTTCTCCGAAGAAGGTGAGAGGAAGGGCTATGAGGAATGATATGAGGAGTCCCGTGAAGAGGACTGGGGAGGGGTTCTCTCCTGCGCCGACTTTCTGGGCGACTAGAACGCTCGTTCCGGTGTAGGAGAGCGCCATGAGGGAGTAGATGAACCAGAGGAGAGAGAGGCTGAAGCCCACCGCGGCGACTGCCGAGGCGGATATGCCAGAGACGAGGACGAGGGAGAACATGCTCTCCACGGTGTAGAGGAGGTTCACAACGATAATGGGGAAGGCGAGCCTTACTATCTTCCTGGCGTTCGTCAGCTTTGGTTCCGAGGGATCTATGAGGATGCGTTCCATGGAATTCCCTATTATACTTGCACCGCTCCGCGGTCTTTCCTATTATTAATGAACAGGTATTCACCATGAGGGTTCTCTTCTACTGCTACCGCTTCAACTCCCTCTCCCAGAGGCTATACTGCGAGCTCACAGAGAGAGGTCACGAGGTCTCCGTGGAGCTGGACGTCCACCCGGAGCTCATGATAGAGGCGGCGGAGCTCTACAAACCGGACCTCATAATCGCTCCTTTCCTGAAGAGGAAGATACCTTCAGAGGTCTGGAGGCGCTACACGACTCTGATAGTTCATCCGGGAGTGAGGGGCGACAGGGGTCCCTCTGCCCTTGACTGGGCGATAGTGAGGGGAGAAAGGGTGTGG
>WGFS01000049.1 GCA_015492115.1 Aquificaceae bacterium | reverse complement strand
TTAGCCTGAAGGGCTAACTCTCTTGTGTTCAGAGGTATGGAGACCCTGCACCTCTCCATCTGGGGCAGAGCCTTCTTGAGGACGTTCTCCGCCTTCTCAGGCTCACCGGAACGGTAGTGATGCAGGGCTATGGCAAAGCGTATAACTCCCTGATAACACTCTCTCTTCTCTTTGTCCTTCACACACTCCCACACCTCTTCCAAGACCTCGTGGGCTTCGTAGAACTCGCCTGCGTTCCAGAACCTCTCCGCAACCTTCAGGAGCTCAAGCTCCCTGTCTATACCTAAAATCTGCTCCGCTCCCATCCTCTTTGAGGGGACATCTTCGTAGAGCATATGCAAGAAGGCGTAAGCTTCTATAGGCTTTATACCTTTCCTTACAGCGTTTTCCACCAGCCTGAAGTAAGCACCCGGTTCCCTGACACCGATAGCCTTTCCCGTGCTCTTGGTAAGGGGCATGAAGGCGTGGGGGTTTACCATGTAGGCTATGTGAGTCGCCACGTAGAAGCGGTGATCCTCCGGAAGATCAATAGAATCCATGAGTTTATCCAACACATCCTTCGGGTCGCCATCCTCAAGGATGCTCTCAATCTCCATGCTCTCAAAGAACTCCCTTATCCAGCTGAAAGCTCCTCTCCTATTCTCTCTGTCCACCATCAGAAGCTCATAGAAGCTCTCCCAGGCGTTCACGAGGACGAAGGGCGAGAAACACTCTGCAAGAGTAAGATCTTCTTTCTTGGCAAGGTGTCCAAAGTACCTCTTGTATATCTGAACTTGGGAGCTGTCGGATATCCAGAGGGATAGGTGCCTTTTAGTCCTCTCCAGCATTGAGAGGGCGAGCTTGCGGGAACCTTTACCTCTGTGGGAGTTTACCAGAGCCTTGGAGGCTTCAAGGGGGAGGCTTCTCTTCTCTATGTGAATGTAAAAGTACTGGGCTAAGCCTAATATATTCTCTTTCACGGGAAAAGGTTAAAGGAAAAAAGGGGCAAGGAAAAGGAGATATATCAGGTTATACCTTTGCCCCCATCTCTTTAGCCTTCTCTATAGCCTCCTCTATGGTTCCAACCATGTAGAAGGCGTTCTCGGGCAGGTGGTCGTACTTGCCGGAGAGGATCTCCTTGAAAGACCTTATGGTTTCTTCAAGCTTCACGTACTTACCGGGCATACCGGTGAACTGCTCCGCAACGTGGAAGGGCTGGGCGAGGAACTTCTGTATCCTCCTTGCCCTGTTGACTATCGCCTTGTCCTCTTCGGAGAGCTCCTCCATACCGAGAATAGCGATTATCTCCTGGAGTTCCTTGTACCTCTGGAGTATCCTCTTGACCTCCATGGCGGTCTCGTAGTGCTCATCGCCCACGAACTCGGGAGCAAGATACTTGGACGTTGACTCAAGGGGGTCTATTGCAGGGTATATTCCCAGCTCAGCGAGCCTCCTCGCGAGAACGGTGGTAGCGTCAAGGTGGGCGAATATGGAGTAAGGGGCTGGGTCTGTTATGTCGTCCGCGGGGACGTAAACAGCCTGAACCGCTGTGATAGAACCCTTCTTGGTGGAGGTTATCCTCTCCTGAACCTCACCGACGTCTGTATTCAGAGTGGGCTGGTATCCGACAGCGGAGGGTAGTCTCCCAAGAAGCGTGGAGACCTCAGAACCAGCCTGAACGAACCTGAATATGTTGTCTATGAAGGTGAGGACGTCCTGACCCTCAACGTCCCTGAAGTACTCAGCCATGGTGATCCCCGTCTGCGACACCCTGAACCTCACACCGGGGGGTTCGTTCATCTGTCCATAGACCATGACCGTGTAGGGCAGAACTCCTGACTCCTTCATCTCGAGCCAGAGGTCGTTACCCTCTCTCGTCCTCTCTCCGACTCCAACGACGACGGAGAAACCTTTGTGGAACTTGGCTATGTTGTGGATCAGCTCTTGCATGAGAACGGTCTTTCCGACTCCCGCACCACCGAAGAGCCCAACCTTACCACCCTTGACGTAGGGCTCAAGAAGGTCTATGACCTTTATTCCGGTCTCAAGGATCTCTACCTTGGTGGACTGCTCGTCCAGAGCGGGGGGATCCCTGAACATGGGCCAGTACTCCTTAGCCTCAACGGGACCCTGCTCGTCTATGGGCTGTCCAACGACGTTGAATATCCTTCCGAGAACCTCCCTTCCGACAGGTATGCTTATGGGACCTCCAAGGTACTCAACCTCCTGTCCCCTGACGAGACCGTCCGAGGCACCCATACCAACAGCCCTGACCCTGCTCTCGCCTATGTGCTGGGCGACCTCAAAGAAGAGCTCCTCTTCAGCCCAGTTTCCTTTATCGTCAATGTATTTCCTGATGGTTTTGAG
>WGFS01000048.1 GCA_015492115.1 Aquificaceae bacterium | reverse complement strand
AGGCGAGGGACTGCAAATCCCTTTTACGGCGGTTCGAATCCGCCCGTCGCCTCCACAAAACGATGAAAGCCTATCTGGTCTGGGGACTCGGGAAGAGCGGACGCTCCGCTATCCAGCTCCTTCAGGAAAAGGGCTATAGAGTTTACTCCGGAGACGACGCGAGAAGAGACAGGTGGGAGGAGTTCATAGACTACGTTGATACCGTAGTTCTGTCCCCGGGAGTTCCCCCGAGGCACCCCCTCTGGAAGGAAGCCCTCAGGAGGGACGTAGAGGTAATAGGAGAGCTTGAACTCGCCTGGAGGTTCTTTGAGGGCAGAGTGATCGCCATAACCGGGACGGACGGAAAGTCCACCACAACGAGGCTGACCTGCCTGATGCTCTCGAAGAGGTTCCCCGATGTGTGTGAGGCGGGGAACGCCGGAATCCCCCTTTCTGAGATAGCTCTCAAAAACCCTCACTCCTTTGCGGTAGTTGAAGTCTCCTCTTTCCAGGGGAAAACCCTCTCCACCTTCAGACCCACCGTAGGAGCATTCCTGAACTTCTCCCAGGACCACCTTGACTGGCATCCTGATATGGAGGACTACCTCTTCAGCAAGCACAACATATTCAGGAATCAGGAAGAGGAAGACATCTTCATAGAAGTTCTCAATCAGGAGGAGGTGCTCAGGACCCCTACCCGCGCCCGGAGGGTGAATCTCCAGAGAGAGATAGAAGTAAAGGGCGGAGAGGTCTTCTTCCGCGGTGAGAAGCTCTTTGAGACCACAGACCTGAACCTGAGAGGGGAGCACAACCTGAGGAACGCGATAACCGCGGGCGTGATAGCCAAGTTAATGGGGGTGCCAGCAGAAGGCATAAGAGATACCCTCCAGAGTTTCAGGGGACTCCCCTTCAGGATGGAGCTCGTCGCAACCCTCGGAGGTGTGGAGGTGTACAACGACTCCAAGTCCACAACGCCCAACTCTCTGAAGTCGGCCCTTGATAGCTTCCCGGACGACAGCGTGGTTCTCATAGCTGGAGGAAAGGACAAGGGGGTAGATTTCTCCCCTTTGAGAGAGCTCGTTCAGAGGAAGGTAAAGTTCGCCTTTCTCATAGGTGAGACGAAGGATTCCATGAGGACCGCCTTCGGCGGTGGTTCCAACATAAAGACCATGAACTCCCTTGAAGAGGCTGTTGATGAAGCTCTGGGGGTGGCTGAGCCCGGGGACTTCGTCCTCTTCTCTCCCGGGTGCTCCTCCTTTGACATGTTCTCCGGCTACGTGGAGAGGGGGGAGGTCTTCAACAGGCTCGTGAGAGAGCGTTGTAAACTATAAGTATGTCGGAGCTGGGGAAGGTTCTCGTCTTCTTCGGTGTTCTTATGGTGGTTCTCGGTCTCCTTCTCATGTTCTTTGAAAAGCTCCCCCTCGGTCTCGGAAAACTGCCGGGGGACATAGTGATAAAGAGGGATAACTTCGTCTTCTACTTCCCTATAGTGACCTCTATCCTCCTGAGCGTTCTTCTGACACTCCTTCTCAACCTGCTCTTCTCGCTGAAGAGGTAGCCCTGTGCTCTCTGTATATCTTTGAAAGAACTCCGTTCACGAACTTTCCTGCCTTCCTGTCCGCGTACTTCTTGACCAGGTCTATGTAGTCGTTGAAGGCTCTGCCAGGGTCGGGAGGGTTGAGAAAGAGGAGCTCCGCCACACCGAGCCTTAAGGCGTTCCTCTCTATGTACCCGAGCCTGTCAAAGCTCCAGTCCTCAGAGTGCTCTGAAATTAAAGAGTCTATCTCGGTGAGCCTGTCCTTCACCGTCCCTATCAGGCTCTCCATGTAGCCCTTAATCTCTCTGTTCTTTATTCCCTTCTCCTCAATGTACTCCTTCAGAACCTTCTCTATAGAGTCCCCCCTTATGTCCCATCTGTAAAGCACAAGGAGGCTGTTTTCCCTCGCCTTCTTTCTGAACCTCATGGCGGTTAACCGAGCTTCCTGAAGAGGTTAGCCATCTCTATCGCAGACAGAGCGGACTCCCATCCTTTATTCCCCATCTTCGTCCCCGCCCTCTCTACCGCCTGCTCCAGGTTGTCCGCAGTTATTATCCCAAAAGATACGGGCTTCCCCGCCTCTATGGAGAGGTTGGCTATGCCCTTTGAGACCTCACTCGCTATGTACTCAAAGTGGGGGGTGCTCCCCCTTATGAGGACGCCGAGGGCTATGACAGCGTCTATGTCCTCACGCTCCAAGAACTTCTTCACGGCGACGGGTATCTCCCATGAGCCCGGAACCCTCGCGAGCTCTATGTTCTCCTCGGATCCCCCGTGCCTGAGTATGCAGTCTATAGCCCCCTCTACGAGCCTGTCCACGAGCATGTGGTTGAACCTGGACGCAACTATCCCGAACTTCAGACCTTCAGCCTTGAGTTCTCCCTCGTATCTCTTCATAGTGTTTTAATTATAGTCCCAAAAGTCCTCCGGGGACCCACTTTCCCCTTATTTGACACAGGTCATAACGGATTTCTTATATATAAATATCCTTATAAACCGAAGGAGGTGTTAGCTATGGCACTGATAAGAGAGTTCCCACCCGATGGGGTGGTTACCATAAACAGGGTTATCTTAAAGCCCGAGTACACCGTTGAGGACCTTGAAGAGAGGGTCGCTGAGCTCTGTGAGCACGTGAAAACCTTCCACTCCATAGACGGGTTCATAGGTGGTTTCGTCCTGATGAATGCGGGGATGATATCCAAAGAAGGTTCAACGGTTGAGGACAGGGAGGTATCCCCCCTCAAGGACAGGGAAGCCTTGATAGTTACCTTCTGGACTTCCTTTGAACAGCACGAGAAGTCCCACCAGAGCCCCGAGTTCCAGAGGCTCTTTGAGAGGGTTCTTGAGCTCTGTGAGAACGGAAACGAGGAGATAGCCTACACGATGCTCTGGCAGGGCAAGGCTTACGATCCGGAGACCGCCCAGAAGGCGATATACGCTAAGAAGAAGTTTGCGTCCTGCGAGAGTTGCTGACCCCTCCATGGCTCGCCCCTCCCCTCCTTTTTCCTTTTTTAAGAGAACAAGAACATGACCAGGAGTGCTATCTTAAATAGCATCATAGACTAAATTAAATGCAAGAAAGGGGGTGTGCCATGGACAGAAGGGACTTCTTCAAGGTGGGAGCTCTGACCCTATCCATGCCCTTACTTGTGAGGGGAGTCTTTGCCCAGGAGAAGAAGGTTCAGCTACCCAGACTGAGCCTTGAGGACCTTCCTAAAAAGGAGACGGAGGACGCTGTCGTCTACCACTGCGACTTTCCCCAGGAGAGCAGGTTCCACGCCATGCTGAGCAACATAAGGAACCATCTATCCGCGTATGACTTTGACCCCTTCAGGATAAAGCTTGTCCTCGTCGCAAACGGGGTTGGGGTTAAGTTCTTCATGAAGACCCTGAAAGGAACTAAGTGGGAGAAGGAGAAGATAGACCTGAAGCGTGCAGAGGAAAGGCTCGCATACCTGTCCCAGTTTGAGGTGGAGTTCTATATCTGCAACATAACGATAAAGAGCCTGAAGCTCAAGTACGAGAACTTCTTTGACTTCGTCAAGATAGTTCCCTCCGGCGTTGCGAGCGTGGGCAGGCTCCAGACCAACGGCTTCGGCTACATCAAGGTTATGTGATGGACACGGAATCCTTTTACGAGTACCTCCTCACAAAGGGATACGAGAGGAGGAGTTCCCAGGAGGAGTTCATAGGGATAGTTCAGGAGCTTATAGAGGAAGGAGACGTAAAGCTCGTTGAGGCTCCGACTGGAACGGGGAAGACCTTCGCCTACCTCATACCCATCATAACCTCCGGACAAAAGGCTATAATCTCAACGGGAACGAAGATACTTCAGGACCAGCTGAGGAGGGACATAGAGTTCCTCACAGGACATTACAGGCTCCTGACCGGGGAGGAGGTGAGCTACGCGGTCCTCAAGGGAAAGGGGAACTACCTCTGCCTGGACAGGTTTTACAAGGAGAGACTCTCTGCAGAAGAGCTGGGGGACATACCGGAGCTGATGGAGACAGAGTGGGAAGGAGACCTCACTTTAAGCTCCTGCTCCCCGGAGGCTATCTCAAAGCTGAATGTGGACGACGATTACTGCACTCTTCACTACAGGAACGTATGCCCCTACAGGGGTGAGTGCTACTACTGGGAGAAGGTGAAGTCCAAAGAAAGGAGAGCTCAGATACTCGTCGTTAACCACGCCCTCTTAGCCTTAAAGGATTTTGAGGACACGGAAGACAGGGTGCTCGTCATAGACGAAGCCCACGAACTCGACAGATACCTCACACTTGCGAGCACATCAGCCCTCTCCCTCTACTGGTTCAGGGAGCTGATAGGAAACCTGGAGAAGCTCTTGGAAAGAGAGATAAAGCTCAGTCCCGAGGACTTCTTCAGAGAGAGCTTTGAGAAGCTCTTCAAAGAGGACAACCAGGAGGTCTCCATGGAAAGCCTCTCCCCCTACATACCCGCGCTCAGGAAGGAGCTCGCCGACCCTGTAAAGAGGCTCGTTCAGGAGTTCAGGGAGAGGCTCCTCTCGGAGGTTGAGGAGTTCTTAGAGGGCAGGCTGATGGTCAGCTTCAGGCTGAAGGGCTTCTTGGAGGGGAGCATGCTCTTTCCACCTGATTTACTTGAACGCTTCAGAGCGGGCTACGAGGAGCCGGACGAGGGTGAGAGGGAGCTTATAGAGAAGGTAAAGAAGATAGACTACCTTGAGAGAAAGCTCCAGAAGCTCTCCCAGTTTTTGAGGCTCTGCGAGGAGGACAGGGAGGAGTTCGGCTACAAGGTTTCCAGAAGCTGGAGCAGAAGGCTCCAGACATACAACTACAGGCTTGAGATATTCCCCGTCTTCCCGAGAGGGATCGTTGACCCCGAGCTCTACAGAGGCGTCCTCCTCACCTCAGCAACCATAGACCCAGAGGATATAAGGTTCACGACCGGGATAGAGGGGGACTTTTACAGACTCGGACACAACTTTGACTACTCAAAGGTAACCTTCATAATCGCGAACACTAACCCCAAGAAGGAGGGCTGGGAGGAGAAGCTCAAGGAGTCCTACGAGGACATAAGGAGCGTTCACGACAGGGTCCTCGTGCTCCTGACGAACAGGAGGCACCTGAAGCTCTTTGAAGGTAACGGGGAGGTGGCGAGGCAGGGAGAGGGGAGCCTGAACTCCCTGATAGAGAAGCTGAGAGATGGGAGGATAAAGGTTCTCGTGGGGCTTGACAGCCTATGGACGGGGATAGATGTGAGGGGGGAGAAGGGGATCCTGATGTCAAAGCTACCCTTTGAGAGCCCCGAGGACCCCGTGACCTACCACAGGATAAGGTATCTGAAGAGCATCGGGGAGGACCCCTTTGAGTATCAGAGGAGGAAGGCTTTCATAAAGTTCAGACAGGGTGTGGGGAGACTGGTGAGACAGAAGACGGACTCGGGCACCATAATCCTGTGCGACAACCGGATATGGAGATACAGGGAATTTGTTGACTTCCTCCGTGAGCTCGGGGTGAATATCGTTTACGAAAAGAACCTCACATCCCGAAGGACATCGGGACGTCCATATTCACGTCCTTGACTTCCTTTATCTCAGGGAACTTCTGCTTGAGGGCCCTCTCTATTCCCGCCTTCAGGGTCAGGACGGACATTCCACAGCCGGAGCACGCACCGACCAGTCTTACCAGAACCGTCCCGTCATCCTGAACGTCCACAAGCTCAACGTCTCCGCCGTCAAACCTCAGAGCTGGTCTTATCTCGTCCAGAACCTTTTCAATCTCTTCCCTTGTGGGCATTCCCATTCTTCTTACCTCCTCCTTTGAATTTAAAGTTTATATCCTTTACCGCAAGCGGAGTATGTAGCTTATCATATTCCCATGAGGCTCCTCGTCCCCGCGACTACCACCAACTTCGGGGCGGGCTTTGACACCTTCGGACTCGCCCTCAACCTGTACAACACCTTTGAATTTGAGGAGAGCGACGCCTTCGGCGTGGATATAGAGGGAGAAGGGAAGGAACTCCCGAGGGACGAGAACAACTTGGTCGTAAAGGTCTACAAGAGAGCCTGCGAGGTCTTCGGTATCAGCCCGAGACCCTTCAAACTGAAACAGATGAACAGGATCCCCACCGCGAGGGGGCTCGGCTCCTCTGCAACCGCCATAGTGGGAGGGATAGAGGCGTGCGTAAAGCTCCACTCCCTTGAGGTGGACTTGAAAGATAAGCTCGGGGTAGCCTTTGAGTTTGAGCCCCATCCAGACAACCTCCTCCCTGCCTTCGTGGGAGGCTTTGTGGTCTGCGTCCAGAACGGAGGGCTCACCTTTAACAAGCTCACCTTTCCCCCGGAGCTCTCACTGGTCTTTTTGGTTCCGGACTTTGAGCTCTCAACGGAGGAGGCGAGAAGGGTGATAAAGAGGGAGGTTCCCCTCAAGGATGCTGTCTTCAACATCCAGAGGGCGAGCCTGTTCGTCTCAGCTCTTCTGACTGGAAAGTACGAGCTTCTGAAAACGGCGGTTGAGGACAGACTCCATCAGCCCTACAGGGCTAAGCTCGTTAAGGGGTTCAACAGAGTCCTTGAGGCGGGCTACTCTGCGGGGTCTTACGCTGTCTTCCTGAGCGGTGCTGGACCGACGGTCTGCGCGATAACTTCCGAGGACCTGAAGGAGAAGGTGGGGGCTTCCATGAAGGAAGCCTTTGAAGAGGAAGGCGTTTCTGCGAGGACATTCCATCTGAAGGCGGAGGAGAGAGGATCCTTCTGGGAATGAGGGTTCTTACCTTAGACGTCGGGAACACGACAGTTGACGCCTGCCTCTTTGATGGGGAGCTAAGGCACCTGGGAAGGTTCCCTCACGCTGAACTCGGCAGGCTCTCCGGGAACTACGACCTCGTGGTTGTGTCCTCCGTCAGAAAGTCCCTGAACGAGGAGCTGAGAGCGACCTTAGGTGAGAGGCTGAGGATACTCAGGCTCGAAGACATCCCCGTGGAGATAGACTACGAGACTCCCGAGACCCTCGGCATAGACAGGGTTCTCCTCGCTTACGGAGTTAAGGAGCTCTACTCAGAAAGTGCTGTCCTCGTGAGCGCGGGGACCGCCCTCGTGGTGGACCTTTTGCTTGAGGGTGTTTTCAGGGGAGGTTT
>WGFS01000047.1 GCA_015492115.1 Aquificaceae bacterium | reverse complement strand
CTTCCTTTGTCCTCCTCTATCTTGTACAAAACCATACTCATGTAGTCCTTGAAGGTGATAAGAAACCATAAGTTTAAAAGGACAAACACAAGAGCTGAGACTCCCGCGACGAGCTTTCTGTGCCTTAGCTCAAAAACCTTCTTTGAGCTGAGGTGTCCGGTGGCCATGGAGAGGAATAGGATAAAGGTAAAGTAGTGGACCACGGAGAGCTCTAAAGGATACTCAACGAGGCTGTGGAAGAGAAAGGGGAACATAACACCCAGATAAAGACCTGTCTTTCCTCTGCCGAGCTTCACCAACGCTCTGAGAAAGGAAAGACTCACCAAGGCTAAACCCAGTAGTCCGAGGAGACCGCTCTGGACAGATATGTAGGCTATCTCGTTGTGGGGATGGCTCACAAAACCACCGACGAACCTTTTAAGTTCAGGCTCTTTCCCTGCAACCTTTGACTGGTAATACATATAAAGGCTCTCAAAGTTGCCAAAGCCGTGCCCGGTTATCGGTCTCTCTTTGAACATCTCCCAGGAGGTCTTCAGCATAAGGATCCTCTGGGCATTTGATGACTCCCTTTCAAGTAAAGCCCTTCTGTACTCCTCCGACCCTCCGTAGAGAAATGTGCCCATAGATATCCCTGCTACGACCACGAGGAACCAGGACAGGAGGTATGCCTTTGCAGACGAAAAGTTCCTGCTTCTTAACGTGAGCATTAGAATTGAACCTCCCAAAAACCCCACCCACGCAGCTCTTGAGTTGGAGAACACAAGGGACATGGAAAGGAAGAAAACAAATAGGTAGAAGGCGGGTATGAACAACCTTTTCAGCTTCAGACGGACTATTGAAGCCCCGTAAAGGGACACCACGAGCCCAACCGCTACAAAGGAGCCAAAGAGGTTCTTCTGCTGGAAGGCACCCCAGACGAAGGCTGTGTCCTCAATGGGCGTTATGGGAAGGAATTTGAAAAACCCGAAGAACTGGAATACACCGATAACAGCCTCTATCGTCGCAGAGAGAAGGACTAAGAGAAGAATGTCGTCCCTCAACCTCTTAGAAAGCCTGAACTGGCTGAGAGCTAGCCAGACGAAGTATATGGCAAAAAGGTGAACTGACTGTATCAGGAAAGAACTCTTGTTGAGCAGGGGGTTAAAGAGTATGGACGATACCGAAAGTAGGACAAATAGAAGGAAGGAGACCCTCACGGGAGGCACATAAAGGGTCTTTGTGTTTACAACCTTCAATACCGCAAGGAAAACTATGGAGTTTATGGCTATCCAGATAAAGTATTCCCTCGGGTGGAGCATGACCCCACCGAGGTTGGGTATAAATATATGGGATAAAAGTAAGTAAACGAGGGCGAGGAGCCCCAAAAGAAAGCGTTCATACATTAAGGTTTGCGGTCAAAGTAGTAGAGAGCCCCTTTTGTAGTAGATGTCCAATCTCCGGAGGTTACGGCGGAAGCTCCAGATACAACGTTATTCGCTGTTACAGTAATGGAATTAATAGCTCTCACAACCCCTGCGGTAGCGCTCACCTCACCGTCTATGGAAAGGTCAAAGTTCCTGAGGTAATCTGCGTAAGTTTCATCACCTGTAGTAAGGTTCAGGCATCTTGCATGTCCACATATAGCTATAACGTTCTTTGGAGGAGTTCCGCCATCGTTCCCCACGTATATATAGAAAGTGTACGAACCCAGCTGAATTGTATGGCTGCTAACTCCTTGAGCCAGGTTCCTAAAGCAATTACATGCAGAGTCAGTGCAGGTAGTACTAAGGGGGTCTGTATCTATAATTCCATCCACTGAAGTTGCATCTCCAGGAAATTTACCCGCTCTATCAAAGCATGTCCACAAGCCTACCTCCCACTTCCTTACCTCGTTCACCAGCTTCTTCATCCTCGCGTTCTGTATCAGGTCCTGCCCCTTCAGAACCATTCCTATGATTATTCCGATTATCACGAGGACTATCGCCAGCTCAATCAGGGTGAAACCCCTTTCTCTTCTCATGCTCACACCTCCTTGAATGTGTAGAGATATTATCGGATAGTGGGCTGAGTATTTCAAGATTTATAATCCTTTTAGGGATGGGGAAGGTTGCGAGCTTATTTATTTCAAAAACCTTTCAGCGTGTTGTTGTTCTGAGAGGAAGGGGAGAGAAGTTCAGGGTTGAGTTCGTTGATAAGGGACTTGACCTTCTTGAGAGGTACAGCACAGGTAGTTTTTACATATCCATAGATTACCCGGAGCTTATTTCTGAAACTGTGGAGATACCGCCTGTCAAGGATGAGGACACAAAACTCGTACTGATAAAGAAGCAACTCCTTGACAGGTTGGGGATTTCGGAGGACATGTTCGTAATATACAGGGAGGACGAGGAGGAAAGCACCCCCCAGAAGAGGGTTCTCCGCGTCTTCGCACTGCCAAAGTCTATTTCTTCAGAAGATGGTCTCGTGCCAGAGGAGATTCTGAGAGGGTCAGAGTTCTTCACGACCTGTCAGTTCTCGCTCGCTGGAGTGTCAAAGCTCGTCTCACCCGACCTCACAGTATTCCATGTGTTCTCCGAAGGGGAAAACCTCACCATGACGGTAAGTTCCGGAGATGATGTTCTCTACACCAGAACCCTTCCGGTTCCACCCTACGCCAAAGAGGTAGGTTTTGAGGACTTCGTTCATGAGAACGTGAACATGACATACATGTTCGTCGCGCAGAGAAGCAACATCCCTGTTGACCTGCTCCTCCTGAGCGGTATCCTCGCGGACTCAGAAGAGCTCGCCCGCGGTCTGGCGGAGGTTATAAGCACGGGTATAGCTGTTCCCATACCTTCAGACATCTTCAGCGGGATAGACGGGAAGACTTACAACGAATTTCTCCCCTGCTTCGGGACACCTCTGCTCCCAGATAGCTACGACTTCTCGCCTCCCGAGGTCAAGGAACGTAGATCCTTTAACAGTATCCTCAGCAGGACAATACCGGTGCTCCTTACCCTTTTCCTTCTATTCCTTCCCCTGCTTGGCATGAGGTTGTATGAGATATACTCCACCTCAAGGAGCGTGTCGGAGCTTGTTCAACTGCTGAGAGTTCAGACCAGCGGTATTCTGAAGGACCCCCTTCTTAAAAGGGAGGTCTTCAACTACTACCTGAACTATATACACGCGCTGGACAGCACGCGTGCTGGCAACCCCCTGAACATGCTGAAGGACATGGAACCCCTCCTCAGGATAGCGAATGCGAAGACCTACGTTCTTGGAAAAGAGAACAGAACTTTGACCCTTTACATGGAGATAGAGAGAAGCTTTCCGCGTCTGATTGATATGACCCTTTACAGAGAGAAGCTCTTTAAGGTTCTTGAGGGGCTGAGCTCAAAGGGTTACACCTACAAAATAAACTCAGAGGTCAAAGACCTGAAGGATAACAGGCTTTCTATCAAGCTCTCGGTGGAGAGGAAGATATGAGCGCAAGGTATGTGCTTTACATAGTCTTACTCGTCGCCATGTCCACATCCCTTTTCCTTTACGGTGCGCTTGAGGAAACAAAGACCAGCCTTGAGAGGAGGGAGAGAGAGCTCATGAGGTTGAAGGCTGAACTCAGCAGGAGGAAGGCTCAGATAGAGGAGCTGAGGAGCAGGATAAGGCGTGAGGGTATAAAGCCCCTTTCGGAGAGGGAAGCTCTGGAGGTACTCTTCAACTTTCTGGACAAACTGAAGGGGAACTACAGGATGAGCGTTATGAGGGACGTTAGGAAGGAAGGAAGTGCCTGGGTTGTGGATCTGAAGCTCAGCTTTGAACCCAAGAGCGGTCGTGAGATAGCCAGCAGACTGAAGGAACTTACGACCTACAGCTCGCCCATAGTTGAGATCAAGGGTGTGATGATAGTTACCCAACCCGAGCCCGCTGTTGAGATGGAGGTTAGCCTGAAACAACCCTTCTTAGAGGTTGAGAGATGAAGCTCACCGTGTACAAGCTCATGATAGCTCTGCCCGTGCCCCTGGCTCTGGTGGTCGGTTACTACCTTGCTGACCTCCTTGCTCTTCAGATCGGAAGGAGTATTACCCCAGAGTCAGGTAAAGAATTCGCAAGACTTCCCGATTTTGAGCTTAGGAAGGTTGAGTTCAACCCGGAGGTTGTAAACGTGCTCTCGTACATAGATATAAGGAAGAGGAAAGCGGAGGAAGTTCCGAAGACGGCGGAGAAGACTCCCGAGCGACCCCCCTCCTACATACTCAGCTTTACATACCTGGGAAATAGAAAGAGCTATGCGATAATCAACGGTATGCTGGTAAGGGAAGGAGATTTCCTCCCATCTAAGGAGAAGGTGGTTAGAATCACGAGAGAAGGAGTGCTCCTTTCAGGTAGGTGGGGTAGGAGATGGTTAAGAATATCGGAGTAATTTTACTTAGCGTTCTGTTCCTTACGTTCTCCTGCGCTCAGAAAGAACAGGTGGCTCAAGACCCAGTTAAGAAAGTCTCAAGGGAGATAGAGCGGAAGGAAAAAGAAGTTAAGAGGGTCGCAAGATTACCCTTACCTCCGCCAAAAACCCCTCCACCTATACTTCCCTCAACCTATAAGGAGATAGACCCCTTTGAGGGAAAGACCTTCACGATGTCCGCTGTATCCGCCCCCCTAACGAAGGTTCTCTACGCTATAGCTGACGGTGCGGGACTGAACCTCATAATTTCTCCAGAGGTTGACACGAGTCAGAAGATAACCGCCACATTCAACAGAGTTCCAATGAGAGAAGCCCTTGATATCATCATGGACATGACAGGGCTTTACTACGAGGTCAGAGGAAACGTCCTATACGTAAAGGAGTTCATGACGAAGACCTTCAAGATCCCTTACATACATACAACCACGAGCTTTAACAGCTCCCTCGGTGGGGATGTGCTGGGTGGCGCCCTCACCGCAGGTACGGTTGGTACGGTGGGAACCTTTGGAGCTACTGCTGGAGTTGCAGGAGGTATAGGGGGTACAGGGCTCAGAGGGAACTTCGTTCTTGACTACAAGAACCCTGAGGAAGCAAACGACCTCTACAAACAGCTTGAGGAAAACGTTAAGGAGCTTCTCTCAAAAAGAGGGAAGTATGTTCTCAACAAGTTCACAGGGACGCTGATAGTTACCGACAGGAGGAAGAACGTTGAAGAGATAGAGAAGTTCTTAAAACAGTTCATCAAGAAGATAGGCAGGCAGGTTCTCATAGAGGCAAAGATAGTTGAGATCGCACTCTCGGACGTGTTTCAGTACGGTGTGGATTGGAGCGCCCTATTCAGGGATGTCTTCGGCACGGGTGCGAACGTTACCCTCTCTCAGACCCTTTCCATACCTACGGGAGGTTACTTCAACTTAAACGTGGTCTCCTCAGACTTCACGACCCTCATAAACGCCCTTGCGACCTACGGAAAGGTATATACCCTCTCAAACCCGAGGATAATGGTCTCCAACGGACAGACCGCCCTCATAGCTACGGGGATAGTCACGCCCTTCTTTGAGAGGCAGGCTGTAACCATAACTGGCACCACCACGACCCAGCTTCAGGAGAACATAGTTAAAACGAACGTCCTTGAGGGAGTCCTCCTCGGAGTTACACCCCACATAGACGAGAACGGTGAGATAGTCATGAACATAATCCCGGTTGCGACCAGACTTGAGGGGACAAAGACCCTTGAGAACAACGGACAGGTCATAGCCGAAGCTCCCATACTGAATGTGAAGGAGACGGGAACCATCGTCAGGGTAAGGGATGGAGAGCTCGTGGTCATTGGAGGGCTGATAGGGGACGTCAAGAGCGTTCAGGAAAAGAAGGTGCCCGGTCTGGGAGATATACCTGTCCTCGGGTACCTCTTCAAGAGCAAGCGGACTGTAAAGGAAAAGAGGGAGTTAATAATTTTCCTCAGACCCCGGATAATTGATAACATAGGACTCTAACATGAGCCTCCTTATAGACCTTCTCAGAAAGTTCAAAGGAGGAAACAGGAAGACCTCAGTTCACCCTCTCATAGCAAAGGGGAAGGGCAGAGGCAGGCAGATAAATAAAAAAGCCCTCTTTCTTCTTCTACCTCTGGTCGCTGTCAGTTCACTGCTGGCATACTTTATCACCCAGCTGATACTGGGTAGTCCTGTCCCAGAACCCACCGAGCACAGGAGGGTAAAAACGGTATCAACACCTGTAGAGCGGGTGGCTGTAAAACAGGAAACCCCCGTCCCGAAGACCAGACCTGTTGAGCCCATTCCCGAAGAAGTGCAGGAGAGGAAGGCCAAAGGGGAAGAGAAGGTAAAGAAACCGAGGAGGTCAAACCTTAAAAGTGGAGAGGTGCTCAGGAAGGTGATCAAGGATATAAAGCCTGTAAATGTTAAGAAAAAAACTGTGAAGCGTTCTGACATGAACCTCAACACCCTGCTCTACATGGCTGACAGGAGCTTCAGAGAGGGAGATCTTCTAAAGAGCGCTCGCCTTTATGAGAGGTCCCTGAGAATAAAAGCTAACGACAGCGTTGTGAACAACCTCCTCGTGATTTATGCAAGGCTCGGCAGGTTTGAAGAGGCTGAGGAACTGCTCAGGAGATTTCCGAGGGAGAGGTTTGTATATACATACCTCGTTGAACTCTCGCGCGCTGGGCACAACGGTAAAGCTCTTGAGGTCTCGGAGAAGTTCTTACACTTTGATAGAGAAGGATACATACACCTTGCGAGGGGCTACCTATACGAGAAGCTCGGTGACAGAGGTAAGGCTCTGAAGGAGTTCCGTAAAGCTTACAGGAAGAACCCGGGAAATGCCCTGTTCGCTTACAACTACGCACGTATTCTGGAAGCCCTTGGTATGTATAAGGACGCTTACAGCGTGTATAACAGTCTCAACTCCAGAGAGCTTGAACCGAATTTAAAACGTATAGTAGAACAGCGCCTGAGGTATCTTAAATTTATGGGTTTTTGAGATGCAGAGGGAGAAGGGACTTACGCTCATTGAGCTCGCCATAGTCCTGATAATACTGGGAATACTCTTAGGTATAGGAGCTGGGATAATAGGAGTTCTCATAAAGAGGGTCAAGTACAACGAGAGCAGGGAGATAGTGAACGCGGCGGTGGAGGGGATAATCGGGTATGCGACTTCATCGGGAAGGCTCCCAACCAACACAGAGCTGAGCTCGGCGGTAAGGACATTGAAGGACTCTTATGGCAAGGATCTCGCTTACGTGTACGATCAAAACCTGACCACGTCTTCACCCTATGGATTTTGCGGTTTGAACTCTACCAACATCACTGTCAAGGTATGTCCAGATACCGCCTGCTCCTCCCCAACCCAGACAATAAACAATGTTGCCTTTATAATCATCAGCGGGGATGGGAACTACAATAACCAGACCGCAGGAACCCAGGGAGTGAACTCCGCAACCACGGTAAAGGTCTATGAGTACGGGGTAAACGTTGATAACTACACTGGCGATATTAACAGGACTGAACCTTACGACGACATAGTCAAGTGGGTTTCTCTGAATGAGCTTCAAACAGCTCAGGGGTGTGAGTCTCTCACAGTAACGAGCCCCACCACATTGCCGGTAGCTATAGAGGATAGTGCCTATACGTACACGCTCAGAGCTAAAGGGGGGAGACCACCGTACACATGGAGCGGGACAGTGGGTGGTGGACTCTCTCTTGCCTCCGACGGAACCATAAGCGGAACCGTAAACACGAACACCTCCACAACAACAGGAGAGGTAAGCGGGTGCTCTACACAGATAAACTTCACCGCTACAGTAACAGACAGCACAGGTCAGTCTGTATCCCAGAGCTTCACCATACCGGTCAATGCGAAGCCTGTAGAGATAGTTACCAACACCCTCCCAGACGCCTACGAGGGGACAGCTTACAGCGCGAACATATACGCTGTGGGCGGGGATGGAAACTATACCTTCTCCGGGAACGGTCTGCCCACATGGCTGACCCTAAATACGAGCACGGGAGCTCTTTCCGGAACACCTCCCACCGATTCGGGATGTTCTGAGGGAGTGGAGAACTTCTCCGTAACAGCCTCCTCCTGTTCAAATACATACACCAAAGGCTTCTCAATAACTGTCAGAGACCCGGACTGTGGCGGAGGAGGCGGTGGTAGTAGTTGTTCTCCAATGTACCTCAGTCCATCCAGCACGACCTTCAATGCAACTGTTGGAAGCTCATTTTCTCAGAGTATATCCGTTTCAGGTGGACAACCTCCTATAAATAATACGGTGTGTACACCTACAAGTTGTCGTGGACTAACGCTAAGCTGTTCCAATACTGGGGCTACTATCTCTGGAACGCCTACAAGCCCAGGAATATGTCCTTTTTATATAGCCTACGAAGATAGTTGTGCCCCAACCTACCAGACTGTAACAGGTGTATATGCTGTGGACATATCTACCCCCACTCCTACCAACTTAATTCTTGACACTACAGGCAATCCGCCGACTACCGGGAATAATGGGACTTCGGGTCAAACCTATCCTGCCGGTGACTTTCACAATGATAGAAAGAATTTGTACGTTAGTTTGTTGTGTGGAGTTGGCTGTCCAGGATATACCTTTGTAAAGTTTTCTCTTTCGTGTTCTCCTAGCTGTCCCAACCTTGATAAGCTTTCTTACAGTATAGAATACCCTATAAACAGTGGAACTTGGACAGTACAGGATACTACTGTTTACAAGGCCAAAAATGACCCCGCGTGTGGAAAACAAGGTTGTTCACTGCCTATAAACGACAAGCCTTTCTCCGCAGATAATAAACCTCCTGACCAAATAAATGTAGGTACAAACCAGAGGCTCGCTATAGAGATAAGGTTCAAACAACCATTAACTCAGGGGCAGAACTACAACTTCACCTTCTCCCTTATTGATACTTTGAATAACTCCTTTACTTACACCTTTAGCGTAACTCCCTAACATACTTCCCGTTCACCCAGCCCTCCACCTCTATGTCTCCGTTTGAAAAGAGAACCTTGAGCCATGTCTCGGGACCTTTCTCCAGGACTCTCAGCTCATCGCCCCCCCTCAGGACGTAAACCACTGGTGCGTTGCGATCAGGTGCCTCTCTCATGTTCAGCATGGGGACGCTCACAATTACCCTACCGCCGGTTTTTATACTACGCTGGATATCCTGTCCACCGATCACCTTCGCGGGGATGTGAGCTATACTCTGAGCACTTTTAAGGCTTATGTAGTCCATGAGCTTACCAGCCCCCATAAGCAGAGCTCCTGCGATCAGCAG
>WGFS01000046.1 GCA_015492115.1 Aquificaceae bacterium | reverse complement strand
GTCCTGAGCCTCTCTCCATCGTCCACGCCCCAAGAGAGAGCCACAAGAACTGGGTGTGTGGGGTCTTCCGGTTCCACGAGGACGTCTATCATGTCAGGGGTGTACACGAAGTAACGCATCTGTTTCCTTCGCTCATCCCAGAAGGGGCGGACACCCACAAGCCCTGTGAGCAGGGTGAGCTCGTCCACCGTCTGGAGTGCCCTCTGTATCCCTTTAATTGCTTCCTCCCCCCAAGGAACGTCAACCTGCCTGAGAACCGGCTTTCTATAAAGCCTTGCGAGTATGTCCACTATCGGGAACACTACGTTGAACCAGACCTTCTGTCTCTTCTCAAAGTGAGCATCGTCCTCGTCTGGGTTCTTCTGGATGTACTTCTCCTGCACATAGTAGTAGTAGTCAAGTATCTTGTCCGTTTCCGTTTTCCTTGCTTCATAAGTGTTCTCTCTCAATATCCTCGCAACGAGTTTAAGAAGGTCGTCGGTTGTCATACCTCCGAAATCCTTCATCTAACACCTCCGCTATCCCATACAGCTTTCTTCTGAAATGTGTAGAGCGCATACCTGAGGGCATCCATAGCGTGGTCAAACGCCTTGACCGGCTTATCTTTCCCTTCCTCCCAGACGTAAAGAGAGAACTCCTCAAGGGTGTGTTTGCACCTCGGGTTGATAAAGAGCCTGTTATTTGCAAGGAGTCTCTTCACGTGGAATATTCCGGGGAGGACTTCGTTGTCCGCTTTTTCAACACCGATGCCTTTGAGCTGGAGCTCCCTGATGAGCCCTTTTGCCGAGGGATCCGCATAAACGGTTGTAAGTTTTCGTCTCAGGACTTCATAAGCCAGAGCGTCCAGAGAGATATCCGGAGTGTATATCTCATCGAACACATAGAAGAGCTCGCCGTTCGTCGCTACACACACAAGGGCGGTGGGATTTGTAGCCCCGAAATCAAGCCCTCCGAACAGGTGCCACGTTCCCTCCGTGATATCTATCTCCTTCACGTGTCTTTCGGAAAACTCGTCGTACACGAGCCCTTCTCTCTGAAGGTTCCAGTTTCCCAGAAGGAGCGCCTGCCTCTCCAACTCCGGGAGGGACTCAAGCCTCTTCACGTAACCCGGGTCTTTCTCGAGGAGGTAGGGGTTGTCATAGACCGTTGCTGGTATAAAGCATCTCGTCCTCCCCTCCCCGTCCTTCTTGATGACCATGGGCGGAGCGAAGTCTATGAAGTACTCCTTCACCCACTTGTTCTTGGTAGGATTTTTCGGATCTGGGTTTGCGGTGCATCTGATATACTTTGGATAACCCTTCGTGCTCCTGAGCCTTGATTTCATGTACTGGAACTGGAACTCGTCAAAGTGCGTCAGCTCGTCAAAGCCTGTGTAGTCAAACTCGGCTCCCTGATACCTGAGGACATCGTTCCTGTGCTCAAGATACCTGAAAAGTATCACGGAACCATTCAGGAACTCATACCTCCTTTTGGTCTCGATATACCTCCCTATGCCCTCTGGGTAGAATTCCAGAGCCTTCTGTATGAGAGTTTCTTCAAGCTCTGGATACGTCCTCCTGAAGAGGATTATCCTGCTTTTAGGATACGTGAGGGCATACGACAGAGCATCCATCACAAGGGCGGTGGACTTTCCCCCTCCGGCTGCCCCTCCGTAGAGGACCTCATCTGCAGGGCAGGCATGGAAAGCGGACTGCTTTTTTGTGGGTTCGTACCGGACCTTAAGCTTGGTCATCGTCAGTCTCCCATCCGTCCCAAGTCTTCTGGGGAGTAGAGAGCTCTACCACAACCTTTCTGTCCTCGTCTCCTTTAAGCCCTTCCCTTATCTCTCGCTTGAGCTTAATACACTGAATGACTATCTCAACCGCCCTGGGCTTATATTCCGTCATAGCTATCTCTTTGTACCGTTTCTGGAGCTCGTCAAGGTCGTTGTAATCAGAGGCGTCCGCTTTATTAACCTCTATTTGAATCTTTTCCGCTAACGCCTTGTGTTCCTCGTTACTCTTTTCCACCTTCAGGATCTCTTTCTGTTTCCGCTTCAGGTCCCACTGTGCCCTGTGTTTCTGTATCCATGCCCGGATTGTCCTGTCAGCGGGCAATTTTGTGCCTTTTGGGCACCTTTCCGGCAGGAGCTTGGCAATCTCTCTGGATGAATACCCTTCTATATACAGCTCCTCCACTACTTGTAACAGATCAGCCTTGGTCATGTATGTCCTCCAAAGAGGGCTTTTACTTTCGTCTTCACCACCTCGTAAATCACACCTAAACCAGCAGTCCCTACAACCCACAGGACATAGACCATCCCGTTGAGGCGGTTTACCTTCTTCTCAACTTCCTTCAGGGACTTCTTCATCTCCGTAATGTCCTCCTTCTGGTCGTCCGCCTTCTGCTCCAGTCTCGCAAGCCTCTCAACTATCTCGTTCAGGTCCGCCATATCTATCCCTCAGCATCTGGAGTATCTGCTCAAGCTTATGCGTGTATGCCCTCTCAAGCTCCTCGTTTATCAGGAACCTCTTTACGTTCTCCTTGTCCAAACAGTAATGAGGTCCGTCGTCAAACTCGTACTTCTTCCACTCCACATCCACATAGGCAGGCTTGGGCGGAAGCTCCGGAATAACAGGCTTCACATACCTGTATTCCGTCTTAGTCGTACAGCCCATTAAGCCTGCGAAGAATATCGTCATCAGAAGCATCCTCAATCTTTCTGACCTCCTCCGAGGTTTTCTCATCTATCTCTTTCTCCTTCTCCCTGAGCATCTGGGTCAGATGTATGTCATCCTGAACCTGCTCTATTACTTCCTTCTGCTCCCTGTTCTCTTCCTCAAGCTCCTCCTTCTCTTTTTCCAGCTCTTTGTATCTGAAGG
>WGFS01000045.1 GCA_015492115.1 Aquificaceae bacterium | reverse complement strand
GGTGTAAACGAATATTCCCTCCACAGGAACTCCCCTTATAACCTTTAGTGCAGTCCCAGCACCGTCGAGCATCTCCCCCGTGTCCCATATGCTGAACCTCACCCTCTCACCCTCGTTTATGTCCCCCTCGTAAACCATGGCCCCGTCGTCGTCTATACCGAGGCAGGCCCTGGCCACCAGCTTCCCGTCCCTCTCAAAGACCAAGGGGAACTCTATCGCTATGTGTGGGAGCAGGGTCTCAGCGTCCTTGCCGAGGTACTCCTTGTATATCTCAACGGCAGGCCTGCCCTCTATCTCGTATATCCTGTTGCCCTCGGCCTTCGTGATGGTCATCTCCTTGCCTATGGGGATCCAGGCGAGGTTGTAGAGGGTGTTTATATGGATCCTGTCTGTATATATACAGGCACAGACACCTCCAGTTCTTGAGAGGAAGTCCTGGGTGAACGTGTACGTGCCCGTGAAGGTGAACATGTCCCCCGCGAGGCCGCCGGCGACAGGAACCTCAGGTGACACCTCGTGGAGACCTCTCAGTATCCTGTCCCCGTTGGATCCCAGTCCGTCTGCGAAGGCTATCATGACCTTCTGGTCCCTGCCTTTTAGGCCCTCGGCCAGCTGCCTTCCCAGCTTCAGTGAGTCCTTCTCATCCGAAAAGGAGACCCTTACCCTCGACCTTTCAAAGACCGCCACGGATATAACCGTAGAGTGGTCAACTATGCCCCCGTTGAAGACCTCACCCCCCGTGGTCGTCCCTATGACGGGGGCTGTTGGGAAGCAGGCTTTGAGCTCCTTCTGGACCCTCCTTATGTGAAGATCGTCGTTGAGTCCGGTGAAGACCTGGACAAGGACACGATCGGAGTCCTCTATACCCTTTCTGTCTATGAGCTTTTTAAGATCCCCTTCCCTCCTGTACAATAGGTTGTAAACCTTCATTCGGATAATTTAATCCGAAGGAGGCGAAAATGAAAGCTCTCGTTCTGGAAAATTACGGCGATGTAAGCAGCCTACGTTACAGGGAAGACTTCCCCGACCCGGAACCCAGAGAGGGAGAGGTGAGGGTAAGGGTAAAGGCTGTAGCTTTAAACCACCTCGACATATGGGTGAGGACAGGGTCCCTTCCCGTGAAGCCGGATCTCCCCCACATACTCGGATCGGACGTGAGCGGTGTTGTGGATAAGGTTGGTCCAGGGGTAAAGAGCTTCAGAGAAGGTGATGAGGTTGTTATCGCTCCTGGACTCTCCTGCGGTATCTGTGAGATGTGCCAGGCAGGAAAGGACAACCTATGCAGATACTACGACATACTGGGTCTGAGATCAAAAGGCGGGTACGCCGAGTTCGTGGTAGTCCCCGAGAGGAACCTGATAAGAAAGCCTGAGAACCTCTCCTTCGAGGAGGCCGCGAGCTACCCTCTGACGTCCCTCACCGTCTGGAACGCCCTCGTGGACAAGGGCAGGATAAGGCCGGGAGACAGGGTCCTTATATGGGGAGGGTCCTCAGGGGTTGGCGTTATGGCTATCCAGATAGCCAAGTTATTTGGATCTTTCGTTATAGCCACAGCCGGGAGCGAGGAAAAGCTGAAAAAGTGCAGAGAACTCGGTGCGGACGTTGTTATAAACCACTACGAGGAGGACGTGGTAAGGAAGGTTAGAGACCTCTTCAGGGAAGGTGTTGACGTGGTTATGGACCACGTCGGTTCCGCCACCTTCTGGAAGAGTGTGGAGTGCCTCAGGAGGGGAGGAAGACTCGTCTTCTTCGGGACCACCACGGGAAGCAAAGCGGAGATAGACATAAGGTATATCTTCGTCAGGGAGATAACCCTCCACGGCGTCTATATGGGCGAGAGACACAACCTCTTCAGGATAACGAAACTCTTCAGAGAGGGGAAGCTAAAACCTGTGGTGGACAGGGTCTTCGATCTGAGAGACGGTCCCGAAGCCCACAGATATCTGGAAGCTTCAAAACACTTCGGGAAGGTTGTTCTTAGGGTGTAGATCGTTGAGCTGGGGTAAAGCTACCCATTACTTCACTACCAAGGTCATCGCCAAGCGAAGCTATTTAAAGCCTGAGTGGATAGATATGGCGAGGAAAGGTATAGGTGTTGTTAAAGAGGAAGTGCAGAAGGACGGAAGAATCCGCAGATGGATTTATGTGGAGGAAGAAGATAAATGTCTGAGGGTGGTCTTCTTACCAGACGGAGAAACTGTACATAACGCTTTCTTTGACAGAAATTTTAAAAAGGAGGTAGATGGATGAAGGTCCAGTATTTCCCCGATACGGACACACTTTATATAGAGCTTGTCGAGGCCCCGAGCGTCGAGTCTGAGGAGATTACGGAAGGTGTTGTGCTGGACTACGACAGCCAGGGAAGGATCATAGGAATAGAGATAGAGAACTTTACGGAGAGGTTCAAAGACAAACCCGCTGAGATACCTTTAAGACTTAACTTCCCTACGAGCTGAGCTTTTCAAGGGCTGCCTCAAGTGCTCTTAGGGCTATCGAAACCCTGTTCTCCATCTTCTCCCTTTCCTTCTCCTCCCCAAAGAAGTTGAGGATCTCCTCAGGATCGGGAGGTTTTCCTTTCTCCTTTACGAGGCTGCACATGTAATCGGTTACCGCAAGGAGCTTTTTGCATCTCTTGGTCGCACTGAATCTGCAGTCGGTTATCCTGTCTCCTTCCTTTTTCAAGAAGACAGTTACCCTGTGGCACCCCTCCGTGCACGTCCCGGATGTGCCTTCAGACTCGCCCTCCACAAAATTCTTCAGCCCTGACTTGATGTAATCCGCCACCTTCATAGGGATAGATTATACCAGTTCGGTGGGAGTAATTATTCTTATGCCTTCAATTTCTCTAACGTCATCTTAATGTCAGGAACTCAACAGAAGAGTAAATTGAAAAAGCCCCCCGGAGGGGGCTGGGGGTGGGTTACTAGTTACTGAACTGTCCATGTTCCTATAGAACTACCCCCACAGCCTTGTCCTGAAAAGTTGTCTACACCAGCTGTATTAGTTCCAGGCATAGTAGCAGCTATACCTGTAACTCCTATGAAGTTTTCCCCACGGCAGAAGTATATAGCTGTGGAGTCTGAATCTTTGCCATAAGCTGTATCTCCTTGTGCATGATGAGCCACAGCTATATAAGCTTGGCAGTCCGTTTCAGAAACAGCCTGTAAGTAGACACTCCTACTTAGACCTATACCTACACCTACATTCGTTTCTCTAGCTCCATCTCCATCAGCATCTATTTGCCCCGAAACCATAGCTCCTTGTACACCCTCTGTAGCTGCATTCTGTGGACCCGCTATTTGGTTACCTGCTCCGCAACCTAAAGTTCCCGGCAACTGTCCTACTTCAGTTCCTCCGTAAACTTGAAAATCCGCAAATAAAGCTTCTTGAGCTGTGGCCATGTTCCTTAAATCTGATTCTGCTGCTCCATTATAAGCTCGCATCCTGTACTTCGCAAACTGAGGTATGGCTATAGCTGCGAGGATGGCTATGATGGCGATGACTACAAGCAGCTCGATGAGGGTGAAACCCTTCTCCCGGTTCACCCTCCTTGCATGAGGGAACGCTTCATAAAGG
>WGFS01000044.1 GCA_015492115.1 Aquificaceae bacterium | reverse complement strand
GTATAGAAGAAAAGGTTAGAGTCAGAATAAAACCGATGAAGAAGAAGAAGGCTACTGTATCCCTGATTAAAAAAGAGATAAGAATAAATGGAAATCTTCTTAAAGAAATCTCAAAAGAGGAAATCTTAGAAATACTTATACATGAATTACTCCATCTCAGACATGGTGTTTACCACACTAAGGATTTCCTGAAAGAAGCCAGATCTCTCCGAGAAGCTGCAAAATACCTGACCACGCAGGGTAGAGTAAAATAGAAAGGAACTTCTGAGCGGAGGGAAAGGATGAAGCTCCAGATTGACAGGGAGGAATTTGAGGAAGCTCTCAAGAAGGCGAAGGAGGCGACCGAGAAGAAGTCAGCCCTCCCCATACTTACCAACTTCCTTCTGAGTGCGGAGGGCGACAGGCTGACCGTAAAGGCTACCGACCTTGAGAACTACCTCATACTGAGCGTTAAAGCTGATGTAGAGGAGGGTGGTTCTGTCTGCGTGAGTTCCAGGAGCCTCTCGGACATAGTAAGGAACCTGGGTTCAGCCCTACTGCATCTTGAAACCGATGGAGACAAGCTCGTAATAACGGGAGGCAGGAGCAGGTTCAAGCTCCCAACCGTATCTCCCGAAGACTTTCCGGAGTTTCCCGAGGTTGTAGAGGGAGAGGAGCTCATAAGCGGGAACCTCATACTCAAGGGAATATCCAAGACTGAGTACGCGATAGCGAAGGAGGAGGCTAGGATATCCCTCCAGGGCATGTACATGAAGGGGCACGAGGGAAGGGTTCACTTCGTTGGCTCAGACGGTCACAGACTCGCCCTCTTTGAACCCGAAGGGTCCTTCTCATACGAACTACTCATTCCGAGGAAGAGCCTGAAGGTAGTACAGAGATTACTGACCGGCATAGAGGACGTGAAGGTTGCCAAGAGCGAGGACGGGAGCTTTGCATACCTTACGAGCGAGGAGTGGAAGCTGATAATAAGACTCCTTGAGGGTGAGTACCCGGACTACCTTGCGGTCATACCCCACGAGTTCTCTGCGGAGGTGCTCCTTGACGTTGAGGAGACAAAGAGAGCTTTAAAGAGGCTGTCCGGACTCTCCGAAGGAAAAGTCTTTCCAATAAAGATAACGCTCGGCGACAACCTTGCGGTACTTGAGTTCACAGACCCGGAGTTCGGAGAGGGCAGAGAGGAGCTTGATGTTGACTACGTGGGGGAGACCTTTGAGATAGGGTTCAACGGCAGGTATATACTTGAAGCCCTTGAAGCACTTGACTCAGAGAAGGCATGGTTCAAGTTCACCACCCCAGACACCGCCGCCCTCCTTGAGTCCGACGATTACGAGAAAGACCCCTACAGATGTATAATTATGCCGATGCGCGTTTGAAGGGGGAAGCTAATGAACAAGCTCTTCATAGTGATGCTGTTGTTCCTGATCGCTGTGCCCGGGTGGAGTGCGAGCAATAAAAAGAAGACTTACGTAGCCAGAACAAGGAAGAGCATAAAGTACAAGAGAAAGAGGAAGAGGGTGTACATAAGGAAGTATCCCGTTAGGTCAAACACACCTGAGAGCGGAGAGGAGCTCAAACTTCAGGAGCTCGTGAAAGACTTCTATGAGTAAAGAAAGCCTGAAGATAATTGAGGAGCTAAAGCTAAGGCAGGGGGACACCTGGCGTGTTCTCAAGATAATGAGCGAGTTCGTCCAGGGTTTTGACGAGCTGGCGAACGTTGGTCCCGCGGTTACCTTCTTCGGGAGTTCAAGGAGCAGGGAGAAGGACAAGTACTACAGGTTAGCTTACGAGACAGCCTTTAACCTCGGGAAGCTGGGTTACACGATAATAACGGGAGGAGGACCTGGGATAATGGAGGCTGCCAACAGGGGAGCCCACGACAGCGGAACGACCTCTGTGGGATTGAACATAGAGATACCGAGAGAGCAACAGCCAAACAAGTACCAGAACCTCTCCCTCAAGTTTGATTACTTCTTCGTTCGCAAGGTTATGCTCATAAAGTACTCCCTCGCCTATGTGATATTCCCCGGAGGCTTTGGAACCTTTGATGAGCTCTTTGAAGCTCTCACCCTCATACAGACGGGAAAGAGCTACAGGTTTCCCCTCATACTCTTCGGAAGCGAGTTCTGGAAGCCTCTCCTCAGGTACATGGAAGATGTGATGGTCAGATTTGGAACTATAGACAGAGAAGATATAGGGCTGATGAGCATGGCGGATGACCCCTCAGAGGTGGTGGAGATGGTTTACGAGAGGAGCAGGGAGAAGTACCACTACCTTGAAGAGTACTACGGTGAGGAAACGAACTTTATGGAGAAGCTCAGGAGGATACTGAAGAATCATGAGGCTCTTGCACATAGCTGATCTCCATGCGGGAAAGACCCTCGGAAAGGTCAGCAGGAACCCAGACCTTGAGTACGCACTCTCTCAGGTTGTTGAGTACTCCAGGGAGAACAGGGTTGACGTGCTCCTGATCGCAGGAGACGTCTTTGATAAGGCAAACCCGGACAACGAGTCTAAGGAGCTCATATTTGAGTTCTTCCTGAAGCTGAAGGACCTCGGTACCGAGGTGGTTGTGATAGCGGGGAACCACGACAGCTACGACTTCATGAAGAGCATAAGGGGTCTATCAAGGTTAGCCAACGTCCACATATACGACAGACCGAACAGAGAGCACTTCCTCTACTCTCTGGGTGAGCTGAACGTGGCGTGCTTGCCCTACCCATCCGAGAGGGTTATCACCTCGGCGAGCGAGGACTCCAAGAGGAGTTACGCAGAACTCGTGGGTAGGTTCATAAGGTTCCTCGCTGAGTCTGTGAAGGGTGCAAGGTTCAAGGTACTGCTCGCCCACCTGTTCGTCGCAGGGTCCAGATACACGAGGACGGAGAAGGAGGCGACCATAACCCAGCACTACGCAGTTCAACCAGCCAGCCTGAGCGGAGACTTTGACTACGTAGCTCTCGGACACGTCCACAGGTATCAGAGGATAGAGAACGCCCCAACCTACGCCTACTACACAGGTTCCATGTACCAGCTTGACTTCTCCGAAGCGGGAGACAGGAAGTTCTTTAACGTTATAACCTTTGAGGAAGGTCAACCGCAGGTTGAGCCTGTGGAATTTTCTCTGAAGAACCCCCTGAGCGTCTTTGAGCTTGAACAGGATAAGGTTCTTGAGGAGATAGAAGAGCTCAGAGGAACCGCAGGTTATCTTAAGGTTGTTGTAAGGGTGAGCGACAGGACGGGCATGCCCGCGCTGATAGATAAGCTGAGGGAGGAACTGGGGGACAGGCTCATAAAGATTGAGCAGCTCACCCCTGATAGCAGAGAGAAGGCTGAGCTTCAGAAACTTGGAAAGCTTGATCCCCTTGAGCTTTACAGGGAGTACTAC
>WGFS01000043.1 GCA_015492115.1 Aquificaceae bacterium | reverse complement strand
GAGTATATTAATCAACCCTTTGTGACTCAGAGGCAAAAATTTTTAACCTTAAAGAAAGGCAACCCTAAGGATACAAAAGTCCAGTTCCTGCGCGCTTTCGGATCGTAAAAAGGTCTGGGCACAGCCCTGTAAATTTTCGCGTCAAGGTGGAGTTAAACTTAATACATGGATGTTCTCAGGGGAGAGGAGATACTTGATAAAGTCAGGGAGCTATTTTCAAAGGCTGATAAGAGTGTGAAGCTCTCCTCCGCATGGATAAAGGGGGACGTCCTCAGGGAGCTCATATCCTCCCTCGGTG
Organism: Aquificaceae bacterium; assembly: GCA_015492115.1. Lineage (GTDB taxonomy): Bacteria > Aquificota > Aquificia > Aquificales > Aquificaceae > Hydrogenivirga. Next base: position 8,875 of record WGFS01000043.1, on the reverse strand, counting down.
AGGGAGTGGAGCTTGAGGTTGTGATCAGGGCTTCCTCCTACGATGACCTGCAGATAACCGACCCACAGGTGTTCACGGCGGTGAGCGAGGCGGGGGGTAAGGTTTACTTAAATCCGAGGCTTCACGCCAAATTCGTAATAATTGACGGAAAGGAGGCTGTGCTCGGCTCCGCCAACATAACCCATTCGGGACTTTACAGAGAGGGGAATATAGAGACAGCGGTTTACATAAGAGAACCCAGGAAGGTGAAGGAGCTTGAGGAGGAGTTTGAAAGCATAAAGTCCCAGTCCTACGACTTCTCAAAGACCGTAGCCTTTGTGGTCAGCCTTGACACCGCCCGCGAGGGGAGGGTCATACTAACGAGGGAAGTTCAGGAGCAAACCTACGTGAGGATACCCATAGCCAACGGAAACTTCTTCCTGGGAAGGCTCTTTGATATACGTTCCATAAATCTATCCCTCTCGGAGTTTGAGGGTGAAGACTCGCCAAAGGATAGCGCTTTCATAAGGGAGGTCTTCTCTGAGAGGGAGTTTGGCTGGGTGGTAGCGAGCCTCTTCGCCCGTTCCCAGGAGGGGGTTGAGATAAAGGTTGCCAAGTTTGAGGTTCTGGGAGAGTATGAGAGGGAGAGAAACCTCTTCAAGACACCAATAAGACCCGTGAGGGCTGGAACCCCCGTTGAGGTTCTTGAGGTGGAGGAGGAGTCCCTGAGGGCTATCCTTTTGAAGAACCACTCTGGATACGACATGAGGTTTCCCACCTACGTGGGGAGGCTTCAGGGGACTGAGGTCAAGGCGTTCCTTGACATGGACAAGGTTGTGTCCATGCACATGGCTGTTATAGGAGCCACGGGCTCCGGGAAGACGACCTTCGTCAAGAAGGTTCTCAAGAACTTCCAGGAACCTACAAAGGTGTTCGTATTTGATATGTACGGGGAGTACTACGAGGAGCTGAAGGAGCTGGATAGCGTCAGGAACGTGGCTCTCCCGAACGTTCTCGTCCCGATAGACGGAGACGACCTGAAGAGACTCCTCAAGGAGAGCGGACTTACCATTACGGAGCGCTCAACGGACGAGAAGGAACTGATGTCCTTCTTCAGAAAACACCTGAAGCCGGAGCTTGAGAGGAGCCACCTCATGGAGAAGAGCCTTGAGACTCTCATAAAGGAAGGCTCCCTGAGGGTGAAGGACAGGTACACGAGGGAAGCCCTCATGGACGTCCTTGAGTTCTGGAAGAGAACCTACGGTGAGGAATCGGTGAAGCTCCAGCCGGAGGTGTTCTCCCAGCTGAAGGACTCACTGAGAGCTGACGAGAGGGTTGTAATATACAACTACAGGGACGTTGACATAACCGAAACGAGGGTGAACATAGCGGGGCTCGTTATGAGGGAGATCCTCAAGGAGGCGAAGAGCGAACCTCGTGACAGGCTCATAGTCCTTGAGGAGGCACACAACTTTGCCCCGGAGCGTGGAACCTCTGAGGTGCAGGCTGGCAGAGAGAACCTCGCCTACATAAGTGCGAGGAGGATAGCCATGGAGGGAAGGAAGCTCAGGCTCGGGCTGATCGCCATAACGCAGAGACCAGCGAACATAAGCAAGTTCATCCTCTCCCAGCTGAACACTCAGGTCATATTCAAGCTCATAACCCGGAACGACCTTGACGCTGTATCCCCCTTCTTTGAACAGTCAAAGGAGGACGTCTTCAACCTTCTTCCCTTCCTGAAACCCGGAACCGCCTACATAAGCGGGCTTGCTGTTCCCTTCAGCTTCCTCTTCCAGATGGAAGAGATACCGTACTGGTAGTCGTCCAGCCTTCTAACAGACTCTACTTTACAGAGGATGAGGTTCACATCCTATAATTAAGGCTATGCTACCGGACGACAGGGGGTACTTTCAGGATTTTGGCGGAAAGTTCGTTCCAGAGACCCTAATGTACGCTCTTGAAGAGCTTGAGGAGAATTACCTCTCCCTGAAGGAAGATGAGAGCTTTGTGAAGGAGCTCAACTACCTGCTCAGGGAGTATGCGGGAAGACCCACGCCCCTTTACTATGCGGAGAATCTGACCAGATACGTCGGAGGTGCGAGGATATATCTGAAGAGGGAAGATCTCCTCCACACGGGAGCCCACAAGATAAACAACACCCTCGGGCAGGTTCTCCTGACAAAGAGGATGGGAAAGAGGAGGGTCATAGCTGAAACGGGTGCCGGTCAGCACGGGGTTGCGACCGCAACAGCCTGTGCTCTCCTCGGTATAGAATGCGTTGTTTATATGGGAGAGGAGGATGCAGAGAGGCAGGAGCTCAACGTCTTCAGGATGGAGCTCCTCGGAGCTGAGGTCAGGATAGTGAAGAGCGGGAGCAGGACTTTGAAGGACGCCATAAACGAGGCTCTCAGGGACTGGGTTACAAACGTGAGGACGACCCACTACGTCATCGGTTCGGTTGTGGGACCCCACCCCTTCCCCATGATGGTGAGGGACTTTCAGAGCGTTATAGGAAGGGAAACGAAGGAGCAGATCCTCGCCAGGGAGGGTAGGCTTCCCTCCGCGGTGGTCGCCTGTGTGGGGGGTGGTTCAAACGCAATGGGTATATTCTATCCCTTCATAGAGGACAGGGAGGTCAGGCTGATAGGTGTTGAGGCGGGAGGATACGGCATTGAGACAGGAAAACATGCCTCCTCACTTGTAGGGGGAGATGTTGGTGTCCTCCACGGGATGAAAAGCTACTTTCTCCAGGATGAGGAAGGGCAGATACTCCCGACCCACTCCATCTCCGCAGGTCTTGACTACCCGGGGGTCGGTCCCGAACACTCCTGGTTGAAGGAGACGGGAAGGGCTGAGTACATATCGGCGACCGATGAAGAAGCCCTTGAGGGCTTCAAGCTTTTATCAAAGACGGAGGGAATAATACCGGCACTGGAGTCAGCCCACGCGGTAATAAAAGCGGTTGATGTGGCTAAAGAGGTTGGAAAGGAGGGTATAGTTGTGATAAACCTGTCCGGCAGAGGGGACAAGGACATGGCTCACGTTATGAAACACATAAGGCATGGACTTTAGGAGTTTGTCGGAGTGGGCAAACAAGCTCAGGGAGCTTTCCCACAGATACCCGGTTCTGGTTGAAGGAAAGAACGACGTAAGAGCCCTGAGAAAATACGGGATAAAGAACGTTATAACCCTCTCTGGAAAGAGGTTCGCGGACCTGCCAGACCTGATAGAGACCCGATCGGAGGGTGCGATACTACTCTACGACCTTGACCCTCACGGCGAGAGGATAAACAGGAAGGTAAAAGAGCTACTGAGTTCCCAGGGGTTTCTGGTAATAGAAGACTTCAGGGAGTATCTGAGGGAAGCGGGTATAATTCATATTGAAGAGCTTGCAGAGGGAAGGCATGGAAAAGCTTAGGATCCTTGAGAAGGTTCTCGTATACGACCGAATACTCAGGTTCAACATAGATCTACTTACAGGTATAAAGACGGAGATAAAGGCGGACATTGAGGAGACGAGAATACTCGGAGAGTCATTCCTGAGTGAGAAAGAACGAAAGTTCCTGAAGGACTTCCTGTTAAAGGTTGAGGAGGAGTTCCTCCTAAGACTTGAGGAGGTTCTTGACAGCATATACGACGAGTACGAGGTGTTCAACTTTGACATAACCTTCCTGTCGGGCATACCCGACGAGGTGGGTAGGGAGATAGAGAGACTTGAGCTTGTAAATACGATAAACACCAAGCTTGAGCTACTCAAAGACCTTTTGAGCGGAGCCTGTTGCATACCTGAACAGAGTAAAAAGGTTGAGGTCATACTCACCCCTTTCAGGGTGTACTGTGAATTAATAAACCATGCAATGGAATTCAATAAAAAATTTGAAAATATATGAAAAGAGAACTAAAATAATAAATAGGTAAGCTTAGCGGAGGTGAAAATCATGGCAAGAAAAGGAAGAAGAAGAGGAGGTCCCAGGTATAAAAGGGTTTCCCTCTCTCTACCAAAGAGGCTTTATCTCGTGCTGAGCGGTATAGCAATGGGTGATGATAAGAAGCTCAACAGATTGATAAAGGGAATTCTTGAGGACAAGCTTCAGGAGTCAACGGTAGCTGAGCTTGAGATGTATCTGAAGAAGGTAGAAGAGGAAGAGAAAGAGGAGAAAGAAGAGGAAACAGCGGAAGCTAAAGCCTGATTAATGCTCTCAAAAAGGCTCAGCAGGCTAAAGGCGTACAAAACCGAAACAACCGAAGCCAAGATAAGGCTGTCTTCCAACGAGCTCCCCTACGACATTCCTGGGGAGCTCAAAACCTTAATCCTTGAGGAGCTTAAAAAACTCCAACTGAACCGCTATCCAGACCCTCACTCTCAGGAACTCAGAGAGATAATAGGGGACTTCTTTGGAGTCCCTCCGGAGAACCTGATGCTCGGGAACGGCTCTGACGAGCTAATATACTACCTTTCCATAGCTGTGGGGGAGTTTGAGCAGGGCGTGTACATACCCATACCCACCTTTCCCATGTACGAGATATCCGCGGACGTCCTTGGAAGACCCAAGGTGTGCGTCCAGCTTGGAAGTGACTTTGACATCAACCTTGAGGAGAGCCTGAGAAGGTTAGACTCCGAAGGTGCTGTCCTCGCTTACTACTCCTATCCCAACAACCCGACGGGAAACCTGTTCACGAGGGAGAAAATAGAGAGGATAAGGGACAGGGGACTGTTCACTGTGGTGGACGAGGCTTACTTCCACTACTCTGGAGAGACCTTTCTAAAAGACGCCTTAGAGAGAGAAGATACAGTAGTTCTTAGAACCCTGTCAAAGATAGGACTCGCAGGTTTGAGGGTGGGAGTTCTCATAGGCAGAGAGGAGGTCGTCTCGGAACTAAACAAGGTCAGGCTCCCCTTCAACGTAACCCTGCCCTCTCAGGTTATAGCGAAGGTAGTCCTGAAGGAAGGGATGGAGTTCATAGAAAACGCCGTGAAAAAGGTCGTAGATGAGAGAGACAGGGTTTTCAGAGAGCTGAAGGGTATGAAAGGCGTGAAGGCGTATCCCAGCAGGGCGAACTTCATACTCTTCAGAACACCCTTTCCTGCCAGCAGGGTTCACTCAGAACTCGTTAAAAGGAACGTTCTGGTGAGGAACATGTCTTACCTGCCTGGACTTGAGGGCTGTCTAAGGGTGAGTATAGGCAAGCCTGAGGAGAACGACGCCTTCCTTTCAGCCCTTGAAGAGTCCCTTAAATCCCTCTCCTGATTATTTGGCGGACGCAAGGTCAGAGAAGTCCGTGTAGTAGTCCTCCCTCTTTCTGTTCTCACCGTTGAGGTTCCTGAAGTCCACAGGTCTGCACTCGTCAGCGTAGTCAGCCTCTTCCCAGCAGGCGGGCTGAACTTCACGTATCAGTTCAAGGTATTCGCTCAGCTTGAATACATCGGTTTTCCTCTCCATAGGCTCACCTCCTCTGTTCTAATCTTAATGATATATCAATAACTTATTTTGTCACGATAAAATATCGTTTGGAAATTTTTAAAACGCCTTTTGGAAAATTTAATAGAAGACCTCTACCGTTGAAAAATCCCCCTGCTTGTTTACAACTATCCTCTGATGAAACCTCTCAGCGAGGTCTGGGACGTGGGATATTATCCCCACCATCCTGTTTATCCTCTGCTTTATCACCTCAAGTATGTCGCTGACCCTTTCCCTCGTCTCCTCGTCAAGGGAGCCGAAGCCCTCATCTATAAAGAGGCTCTCAAGGTGGGCGTCCGCAGAGAGGACATCGCTCACCCCGAGGGCAAGGGAGAGACTCGCAAGGAAGGTCTCTCCACCGCTGAGACTCCTGACGCTCCTCTCAGTCCCCTGAACCCTGTCTATCACCACGAGGTCACCCTTCTCATCCATCTCAAGCTCGTAGGTGTTCGTGAAGTTGTAGAGATACTCGCTCGCCCTCTCAACTATCCTCTTGAGCATCAGGCTGGCGACAAAGTCCTGGAGTCTGTTGCTCTTGAGGTCTTCACTTATCCTTGAGTACAGGTGGAGCTCGCCCTCTATCTCCGAGATCCTCTTCTCAATCTGCCTCTTCTTCTCCAGAAGTTCCCTCTTCTGCTCTAACGTGCTCTTGAGCTCTCCGATCCTCCTGAGAACCTCCTCCAGCTCTCCCTTCTTAACTTCAAGTTCGTTCTCAACTTCCTCAACGGAAGGGGTGTCTCCAAAGCCGGAGAGCCTTTCCTCAAGCTCCTCTATCCTGCTTCTCAGTATATCCCTCTCTTTGAAGTACCCTTCAATCTCCCTCTCAAGGGCGGATACCTCCTCCTGACTCATGGCGAGTCCCCTCACACTCTCAAGGTCTCCGAACTCCTCAAACAGGGGGGTGAGCTTCCTGGAGCTCTCCCTCTTCTCCCTCTCCCTGCTTTCTATGGCTTCCTCTATCTCCCTGAGTTTAGTGTCAAGGGCTATGAGCTTTCTCACCAGCTCTTCGGAGTAAGACTTCACCTCCTCCCTCTTTCTCTCCACCTCCTCTATCCTGCTCCTTATGTCCTTTTCCTTCAGGGATAGGTCTGAAAGCTTCCTACCTATGTCCTCCCCCGTGGGCAAGCTCCCGAAGAGTTCTATTATCCTCCTCTCCTTCTCCTCAAGATTACCCCTGAGAGAACCTATCTCGCTCTCAAGACGCTCAACCTCCCGTAGAGCGGACTCCCTCTCCTTAAGTCTCTGGTTGTACCTCTCGGTGAACTTCCTCAGCCTGTCCTCAAGCTCTCTCTTCTTTCTCTTTTTCTCCTCAAGCTCCCTGAGCCTGCTCTCTATGTCAATGCTCAGGATGCTCTCCCATCCCTTCAGCTTTCTGGTGAGGTTGTCTCTCTCCTTTGCAAGGGCCTCTATCCTGGCGGAGAGTGAGGAGAGCTCTTTTTCAGCGTTGAGAAGCTCCTCCCTCAGCCTATCAACGTTCTCCTTCAAGCTCTCCAAGTCCGCCTCCTCCTCCGAAGTGAAGGACCCTCTGAACTCCCCACCACAGACGGGACAGGTGTCTCCCTCGTGCAGGTGGCTCCTTATGTGGTGGGCGTACAGCTTCACGCTCTCCCTCTGGAGCCTCTCCTCCTCCCTCTCAAGCTCCCTCCTGAGATCCTCCAGTTCCCTGATTTTCTCCTCCCTGATCTCTTCAAGCTCCTTAAGTTCCTCCTCTACCTCCTCAAGCCTTCTCCTCTCCTCAAGGAGGCTCTGCTTCCTCTCAACCTCCCTGAGCAACCTCTCGTAGTCCTCCTCGTTGAAATCAAGCTCTCTGAGTTCTCTCTCCGTTTCCTCTATGTATGTTTCTCCTACTTTCAGCTTCTCCTCCCTGTCCCTGAGGATCTCCCTCTTATCTTTTAGAAGAGAAGTCTTCTCTTCCAAGGTTTTCGTAAGCTCCTTCACGGAGGTGAGCTCTTCCTTAACAAGGGATAACCTCTCCTTCTCGGCGATGACACTCTGAAGCTCCTCTCTCAGCTCCTTTATGCGTGAGTACTCCCTCTCAAGCCTCTCTTTCTCAGACTCTATGTTTTTGAGCTCCTCCTCAACCTTTATCTTTCCCTTCAGAACCCTCTCCCTTTCCAGTCTGAGGTCTCTCAGGACCCTCCCCAGCTCCTCAAGCCTGTCCATGTAAGGCAGGAAGGGCAGGACTCTCTTGGCGGTGAGGACTTTCTCCCTCAGCCTATCAAACTCTTCACTCCTTGATTCAAGCTCCTCAAGCTTCCTCTCTGATTCCTTCAGCTCCCTCAGGAGCTCTTCCCTCTCCTTCGCACGCCGGAGGCGTCCTTCCAGCTCAGAGACCTCTTCTCTCAATTTCCCGGCTGACTTCTCAAGCTCCTCTCTCTGCCTCTCAAGCTCCTCTATGCTCCCTTCAGTCAGGTCGGAGAGACTCCCAAGCTCTGCCCTCAGGGCGTTCAGCTCCCCCTCAAGGGAACGGCATGCACTGGACGCAAGGTCTCTCACCCTGTCAAAGACCTCAAGGTTTAGGAGACCTATCAGTATGTCCCTCCTCTCCTTGGGTGAGCTGGGTTTCAGAAGTCTGTCAAACTCCCCCTGGGGAAGGAGAATGACCTTGGTAAAGGTCTCGTAATCAAGTCCAGTGATCTTCTTTATCCAGTCCTCAACCTCTGTCTTCCTGAGGTCAAGCCTCCTCCCCTCCTCCTCAACCCTGACCATGTCTTCCCTGGGCTTTTCTCTGTAAAAGCGCTCTATACGGTAACGCCTGCCTCCGACCGAAAACTCCAAGGAGACCCTGAGTTTCCTGCTCCCCCTGGAAAGCACAAAGGAGGTTGCAGAGCGAGACTTCCCGTATCTCGGGACTTTCCCGTAGAGAGCGTATGTTATGGCGTCAACTATGCTCGTCTTCCCAGCTCCTGTTTTGCCCTGGATTATGAAAAAGTTGAGTTTCTCAAAGTCTATAACCTGGGGTTTTTTGTAAACTGTAAAGCCTTCAAACTCAAGCTTTAGAGGTCTCATCCAAGGCTTTCCTCTATCCAGTTGAGGTAGTCGGGGTTTCCACCAAATACGGGCAGGGCTATTATCTCGGGAACCGTGTAGGGGTGCACTTCTTTAATCTTCCTTAAAAGCTCCCTGAACCTGCCTGAGCTCGTTTTAACTATAAGGAGAGCCTCACTGTCCTTTTCAATCTTCCCCTTCCACCAGTAAAGGGACTTAACCTCTGGAACCACGTTCACGCACGCCCCGAGCTTGTTCTCAACTATGAAGTTTGCAAGCTCCTCTCCCCTATCGGTGGGAGCTGTTATGAGGACGACCAGATACCCCTCCATCACTCCTGATATTATATATTCACTGACAAGCATGGAAAGCTTTGTGGAAGCGGTAAAGAACCTTCAGGAGTATCTGAACTTCGTCGTCCTCGGAACCCCCCTCTACAGGTTTATACT
>WGFS01000042.1 GCA_015492115.1 Aquificaceae bacterium | reverse complement strand
GGCGTACTCGTTGGATTTGAAGTCGGAAAACCTGACTATCACAGGGTTGGGATAGAATGCCGCGGAGATCTTCGCTATGCCGTAGGAGAGCTTCTTTATGTAATAGGTTTTCTTGTCGTCGTATCCGAAGGTGTACCTGTCAACATCAGCAAGGAGCCTCTTCAGATTTATGTTCCTCTTCTCTTTTCCCTTTGCGAGCTTTTCCTTGAGGGCTCCGTTGGCGTTGGCGTATATAGCCCTGAAGGTCACGAAGCCCCTTTCATCAACAAGTCCCTGTTTCTTTAGTTTCTCGTAAAGCTCCTTTATATCCTCATAATGGATGAGGGCGAGGGGGTGAACCTTTATGTAGTTGGCTATTATGAACTCCTCCCTGGCGAGACCGACTCCGTCGTTGGGTATGGATGCGTGCCTGAAGGCTGACTCCGGATTTCCAACGTTCATCATGATCTTTGTTTTTGGTCTCGGTAGCTGTTCTATGTTCACCTCTTCAACTTCAAAATTCAGTGTTCCCTCGTAAACGTATCCAGTTTCACCCTCCGCACAGGAGACCGTAACCTCCATGCCCGTTTCCAGCACCTCTGTCGCATTTCCCGTCCCGACAACAGCAGGTATGCCGAGCTCTCTCGCAACTATGGCAGCGTGGGCTGTTCTGCCTCCCCTGTTGGTGACTATGGCTGAAGCCTTCTTCATTATGGGCTCCCAGTCCGGGTCCGTTATGTCTGTAACGAGAACCTCTCCCTCTTGGAAGTTCTCCGCATCTTTGAGGTCAAAGAGAACTCTGACCTTTCCTGCCGCCATCTTGTCACCAACAGCTATACCCTGTATGAGCCTCTTCTTTGCCCTCTCATGCTCGGGCTCCAGTATCTTGTAAACCTTTATCACGTTCTTCTCTTTTCGTGAGTGGACTGTCTCCGGTCTCGCCTGAACTATGAAGAGCTTGTTCTGGAGTCCGTCCTTTGCCCACTCTATGTCCATTGGGGTCCACTTCCCTTTCTTCTCCGAGTAGTGCTTCTCTATGAGTATTCCCCACTCCGCCAGCTGGAGTATCTCGTCGTCTTCAAGGGCGAACCTCTTCTGGTCAGCCATGGGGACGTTCACGATCTTCGTCCTCTCCTCACCCGTTCCGTAGATCATCTTCCTGTCTTTCTTGCCGAGCTTCTTCTCAATTATCGCGGAGTACCCCTGCTGGAAGGTGGGCTTGAAGACCATGTACTCGTCCGGGGTGACCATCCCCTGAACTATGAGCTCTCCAAGACCGTAGACCGCGTTTATAACGACCACGTCCCTGAAGCCGGTCTCCGTGTCAAGGGTGAACATTACGCCGGACGCACCGAGGTCAGACCTCACCATCTTCTGAACGCCTACCGCTATACCAACTTTAAAGTGGTCAAAACCGAAGGACTCCCTGTAGGATATTGCCCTGTCGGTGAAGAGAGAGGCAAAGCAGTTCCTGATCGCTGTAAGGACATTCTCCGCACCCACCACGTTCAGGTAGGTGTCCTGCTGTCCCGCAAAGCTTGCGTTTGGCAGGTCCTCCGCGGTGGCGGATGAGCGAACCGCAACGTCAACGGCGTGGGTGCTGTACTTCTCAGACAGCTTGTTGTAGTATTCCTTTATCAGCTCTTCCAGCTCCGGAGGGAACTCTCCACCCTTTATTAGCTCTCTGACAGTGTAACCTCTTCTGGCGAGGTCATCCACATCGTTCACGTCCAGACCCTTGAGAACATCCCTTATCCTGTCTCTGAGATTGTTGAAGTCAAGGAACCTGTAGTAGGCTGTTGAGGTAACGACGAAACCGTAGGGTATGTTTATACCTAAGGGGCTAAGGTTCCTTATCATCTCTCCGAGGGAAGCGTTCTTCCCCCCTGCGATAGGTATATCCTCAATGGTGAGCTCGTCCAGCCAGAGAACGAGGGCTTCTCTATCCATCTTTAAACCTCCTGAATTACTACCTCGCTGAAGTCAGCGTATCTATTGAAGAGTTTCTTGACCCTGTTGAGGAGGGAGAGCCTGTTTTTCCTTATCCTTTCATCTCTGTCCATTATGAGGACATGGTCAAAGAGGTCGTCTATGGGTTTCCTGAGTTTTGAGAGCTCTCTAAGGCTGAAATCTCTCCCTTCCAGCTCCCTCACCTCTCTCCACAGACTTATCTCCTGCTCTTCTCTTAGGAGTTCTTCGTTCACCTCTGAATTCTCCCACTCCTTAGGTAATATTTTAACAACTCTCCTGTATCCTTCGTATATATCCGCAAACTCCTCAGTATTCCTGACCTCGCTCAGTTCCTTCACCTTCTTTATGACACTGTAAGGTCTCAGGGGACTCTCAACCTTGAGGACAGCCCTCACTATATCGTAGCGGTAGCTCTCAAGGTAGCTCTCGAGCCTCTGGGCAAGGAATTTCTCAAGCTCTTCCACGTTCTCAACCTTTTCGTAGAGCCCAAATAGATCCCTCAGGTCAACGTCCCAATCCCTATCCTCAAGGATCTTGAATATCCCGAAGGAAGCCCTCCTGAGACCGAAGGGGTCTGAGCTACCCTTCGGTATCTCTCCCGCTGAGAAGAAGCTTATCAGGTCGTCTATCTTGTCGGAGAGGGAGAGGATAGCCCCCACTGTGGTTTCAGGGGTTTCATCCTCCAGTCCCTTAGGTTTGTACTGCTCGTATATAGCCTTGGCGACCTCCTCGTCCTCTCCCTGTTTGAGTGCATAGATGTACCCCATGTAGCCCTGAAGCTCATCAAGCTCCTTCACTAACTCTGTCAGAAGGTCAGCCTTTGAGAGGTAGACCGCCCTCTCAACCTTTCTCCTCATATCCTCATCACAGCCGAGCTCTTCGCACAGCCTCCGGGAGATCCCCTTCATCCTCTCCACCTTGTCAAGGACAGTTCCTATCTTCGGGTGTATGAGTATCTCGGATAGTCTGGGGACGAGATCCTCAAGTCTCTTCTTCAGATCCTCTCTGTAAAAGAAGAGGGCATCCTCAAGCCTTGCCCTCAGGACTTTCTCGTAACCCCTCCTTATGAGGTCGGTCTTCGGCTCGTTGTTGCTCACGCCTATGAACCTGTTTATGAGCTTTCCTTCTCTGGAAAGGCAGAAGAACCTCTGATGGTGGGCTGATACCGTTATTATGACCATGTCGGGGAGCTCAAGGAACTTCTCCTCAAAGCTACCCACAACGATAAAGGGATACTCAACGAGGTTCGTCACCTCCTCAACGAGTCCTTCTGGATACTCCGGTTCTGCGGAGAGCTCCTTTGCGGACTCCTCTATCCCCTTCAATATCAACTCCCTCCTTCTCTCTATGGAGGGTATGACCTTACAGTCTTCCATGACCGAGAAGTAGTCCTCCGCCCTTCTTACCTCCACCCATCCCTTTGAGAGGAACCTGTGTCCCTTAGTTCTATTACCGGAGACCAGCTCTCCGAACATGAGTTCAACGACCCTCTCACCGTGGAGGGACAGGAGCCACCTCACGGGTCTTGAGAAGGTGATCTTCTTTGAAGAGGTCCACCTCATGCGTTTCGGGAAGGGCACTGACAGAAGGATCTCCTCAAAACTGTCCCTGAGGCGCTCAAGCCTGCTCTTCTCCTCGTGGACGACCTTCAGTGCAACGTACTCTCCCTTCCCCTTCTTCTCCTTGAATACCTCCTCCGGACGCGCCCCGTATCTGCCAAGGAAGCCCAAAAGTGCCCTGGTCGGTCTTCCTTCCTCGTCAAAGGCTACCTTCCAGGGAGGTCCAAAAACCACCTCCTCCTTCCTCTCTACGCTGTCAACGAACTCCCTCACATAGAAGACAAGCCTCCTCGGCGTTCCATAGGTCTCTATATCTTCCCTTCCTAAGACCTCTGAGAATTTTTCCTTCAGGAAGTTAAGGGTGGGTTCAACTACGGAGGAGGGAAGCTCCTCCGTGCCTATCTCAATGAGGAGGTCACTCATCGCAATCAATATATTAATGCATGAGCTCAAGGTAGAGCTGGGCTATTTCCCGGGCAACACCGCTCATCCTCCTTATGTACCTCGCCCTCTCCTGAACGGATATGGCTCCCCTCGCGTCCAGAAGGTTGAAGGTGTGGGAACACTTTAGCAGGTAGTCGTAGGCTGGGAGGACGAGGCTCTCTTCTATGAGCCTCTTTGACTCCCTTTCATAGAGCTCAAAGAGTTTGAAAAGCATATCAACGTCAGCCTTCTCAAAGTTGTAGGTGCTCCACTCCCACTCAGCCCTCCTGAATATGTCCCCGTAAGTTACCCCTTCCTTCCACTCTATATCAAATACGTTGTCCTTCTCCTGAATGTACATAGCTATCCTCTCAAGTCCGTAGGTTATCTCAACGGATATCTCATCAAGGTCAAGACCGCCGGACTGCTGGAAGTAGGTGAACTGGGTTATCTCCATGCCGTCCAGCCAAACCTCCCAGCCGAGTCCCCACGCTCCGAGAGTGGGTGACTCCCAATCGTCCTCCACGAACCTTATGTCGTGGTCAGAAACGTTTATCCCCAGAGAGGAAAGGCTCTCTAGGTAGATCTCCTGAGGGTTTTCGGGTGCGGGTTTGAGTATCACCTGAAACTGGTAGTAGTGCTGGAG
>WGFS01000041.1 GCA_015492115.1 Aquificaceae bacterium | reverse complement strand
TCACCCGACACCTCCGCCAGTATCTTTTCCCTCTCCCTTATAGCCTCGTTCACCTGTCTCTGGGAGCGAACAGATATGAAGGCTCCCACGCCCATGGATATGGCGCCCGCTATACCAACCACAACAGCGCTCGCTCCCACGGTGTGGGGTTCATGCCTGTAAACCGCGGAGAGCCCTGCAACCACTCCCAGGAGTTCCACGAGCCCGTCGTTCATTCCCAAGACCATGTCACGTACGTTTGATAGTCCAAGCTCCTCAACCTTCTCCCGAAAGGTGCTCTCGTGGGAGAGCTCGTCAAGGATTATTGATCTCAGTCTCTTAACCTCTTCCTCTGAGAGCTCCGTCCCTTTCTCCTTTAAAAACCTGTAATACTGGGTGTAGGCGGAGGACTCACCCAGCTCAAGGAGGGATACCAGCAGAAGAGGGTTTACGAACCTTCCCAGGAAAACCACGAGGCTCTGGAAGGGCTTTCTCTTCTCGCTCGGTAGCTCCTCTCCCCTTCTCTTTAAGAACTCCCTCCAGAAGCGGGCATGCCCCTTCTCCATGTTGGCTATGTGGGTGAGGGCCTCCCTCAGCTCCTCTTTATCCACCATCCTGGAGAGTTCCGTGTAGAGCCTGTAATCGTTGAGCTCGTTGATATAGAACTCCCTGGCAAGCTGAATTATGCCCTTCATCCCAAGAACCCGGCGACCCTCTCTGCAGTTTTCTTTGAGAACCTTATGCAGTCAGCAACCGATATACCGCTCAGGTAGTTGCCCGTAAGGAAGAGTCCTTTGTGGACTTCCTCCATCTCCCTTGCGAGGTCAAGATACTTCCCGTAACCGAGGATGTACTGGGGTATAGCCCTCTTCCACTTCTTCACGTGCGAGAACTCAATCCCTTCAACTCCGAGAACCTCTTTGAGCTCCTTCTCAACCAGCTCAAGGATCCTCTCCTCGGAGAGCTCTATCACTTCCCTGTCGGTCGCACCGCCGAGGTATATGGTTAAAAGCTCTCTCCCTTCGGGAGCCTTTCCGGGGAACAGCTTGGAGGAGAATATAATGCCCAAGATCCTCTTGCCTTCCTTCCTCGGAATCAGGACTCCGAAGCCATCGGGGACACTGCCCTTTTTCACGCCCACGTTAACCACCACCACTGGGACGTAGTCTATCCTGTCAAACTCAAGAGAGGCGCTCCAGGAGAGGTCTTTAAGAAGATAGGAGGCTGTGTAGGCTGGCGAGGAGACAACAAGGGCACGTGTATCTACCTTTCCCTCCCTCGTGTCAAGGACGAACCTGTCTTCCTTGCGCCTTATCCTCAGAACTACGTTCTCCTTCTTAATCTCAAGCCCCTCTGCGAGCTTCTCTATAAGGGTGAACAGTCCTCCCTCAAAGGATATGAGCCTGCCCCCGGGTCCAAGAGACTTCTTCTTTAGGGCACCTTTTATGAGGGAGCCGAACTCCTGCTCAAGGGCGTAAACCTTCTTCGTTGCGTATCTGACCGAGAGGTTTTCCGGGTCTCCCGCGTAAACTCCCGAGATGAAGGGGGCGACCACGTAGTCAAGGAACTCCTGCCCAAGCCTTCTCCTGACGAAGTCAGCGACGCTCTCTTCATTCTTCACGGGCGGTGGTGCCCAGGGTTCTCTGAGAACCTTGAACTTTGCGGAGAAGGAAAGGAGAGGAGAGAACAGGAAGGAAATGGGACTAAGGGGCAGGGGTATGAGCTTACCTCTCCTGTAGATGTACCTGTTCTTAGAGGAGGGGTTTGCCACGATGGGCTCTACGCCTACCTCTCTGAAGAACTCCATAACCTCCTCGTCCGCAAGGACTGTCTGGGGTCCCAGCTCAAAGGTGTATCCACTCTCGGAGAGGGTCTTTATGTTGCCTCCTATCTCATCGTCCTTCTCATAGACCACCACGTCGTAGCCGAGCTTCTTGAGTCTGAAGGCGGTTGAGAGTCCGGATATTCCCGAACCTATGACTACAACATCGCGCATGGGGGTATTCTAACCTATGCCAATTTGGGAAAATATGAGCTCGGTATGTTTTAAGTCTCCCAGACCTTGCCGGAGTCCAGAGAAACCTCGCAGTTCGCTAAGCTACCCTTTGAAGGGCACTCCCTTGGTGGGTGAGGAGGGAACCGCATAGGTTCTCTTGGGCATCCTTCCCGCAAGGTATGAGAGCCTTCCCGCGACGGTCGCATACTTCATGGCGACAGCCATCTTTATGGGATCCTTAGCCTCCGCAAGGGCGGTGTTGGTGAGTAT
>WGFS01000040.1 GCA_015492115.1 Aquificaceae bacterium | reverse complement strand
TTTATAAACCTCCTATCAAACTTTCTCCTGCTTTAATAAGATAAAATTTGAGTTTGTTTATGTCAAGTTTTGATGCCCTTCGGGTATCAGCAGTCTCTCGGGCTTGAGAACTCCGCTTTCAACCCTCCCAACGCCTACGAAGACACTGTCTATGTATATACTAACATAGCCGTCTCCAGCTTCCCCTCCCAGAAGAACGGGGTTCCCATGGAGAACCTTCCTACCCTTAAAGTAGTCAAGGCTGACCCTTGGAAGGAAGGAGAAGGCATCCTCTACAGGTATTACGTAACTCCAGGGACTTTCAGAGTTCAGGAACTCATCAAGATCAGTAGACCTCTCAAGGGAGAAGGGACCGACCGATTCCCTTATGAGCTCCTTGACCGTCGCTCCCACCTTTAGCTTCTGTCCGAGGTCGTGCACGAGACTCCTCACGTAGGTTCCGGAGGACACCCTCATGAAGAGCTCTATCTCTGGGGGCTCACACCTCTCAAGCCTGAGTTCCTGAACGTTAACCCTGACAGGCTTTAGCTCGGGCTTTAATCCCTTCCTCGCGAGCCTGTAAGCCCTCTTGCCCCCTACCTTTTTGGCTGAGAAGGGGGGTGGCAACTGCTCTATCTCCCCCATAAAGTCTCCGAGTGCGTTCTCAACCTCCTCGCAGTCAACCCTGACCTCCGCAGTCTCCAGAACCTCGCCCTCCACATCGTAGGTATCCGTAGTAATCCCCAGGAGGGCAACTACTCTGTAGCTCTTTTCCATCTTAAGGAAGAGCCAGGAGAAACGCGTAGCCCTTCCCACGAGGAGAACGAGAAGTCCTCTCGCTATGGGGTCAAGGGTGCCCGTGTGCCCAACCCTCGTCTTTAACCTTCTTCTGACCTTCTCAACCACACGGGTGGAGGTCACTCCCCTGGGTTTGTTTATGAGGAGGACACCGTCCCTCATCAGCTGAGGAAGTCCTTGAGGTGCCTCTTCATGGCGAGGCTCCTGAGTTTTCTCAGAGCCCTGGTCTCAAGCTGTCTAACCCTCTCCCTTGAAACACCGAGTATGTCCCCTATCTCACGCAGGGTCTTGGGTTCGTTCCCCTTCAGACCGAAGCGGAGCTCTATGACCCTCCTCTCCTTCTCGGGGAGCTTGTCCAGGAGGTCGTATATCTCCTTCTCAAGAACCTCCTGTATAACGCTCTCCTCAACCTCCGCGGTTCCATGCTTGCTGAGGAAGTCAACGAAGAAGGTATCCTCGTTCTCTCCAACGGGGGCATCAAGAGAGAGGGGTATCCTGCATACCTGAAGGTACTTCTCAACCTCCTCAGGGGAGACTTTGTAACCCTCCTTCTTGAACTTCTTCTCAACCTCCTCCTCGGTGGGCTCCCTTCCCAGCTCCTTGGTAAGCTCCTTCGCTATCATCTCCTTGGAGAGGTGCTCCGCCACCTCCTCGGGGGTGGGTTCCCTCTCAAGCTCCTTTGCGAGCTCTGCGTATATGGTTCCTATCTTGCTTATGAGGTGGGACTGCTTGAGGGGTATTCTGACAGCTCCCGTCTGCTGGGAGAGAGCCTGCATTATAGCCTGCCTGATCCACCAGACAGCGTAGGATATGAACTTCACACCCCTCTCGGGGTCAAAGCGCTTCGCAGCCTCTAAGAGCCCAAGGTTTCCCGCAGCGATCAATTCTGAGAAGGGCAGTCCATACCCTATGTACTGCTTGGCTACGCTCACAACGAACCTCAGATTTGACTCCACCAGCTTCTTGAGAGCTTCCTCGTCCCCCTCCTTGGCTCTCCTCGCGAGCTCCTTCTCCTCTTCGGGTGTGAGTAGAGGTATCTTTGAGATTCTCTTAAGGTACTGATTTATCAGCTCCTGTTCTGTATCCGGCATAGCTAACTCACCTCAGCCTGAGAACAACGTAGATGTTGTTCCCGTTCCTCCTGACCAGCAGAAGAGCCTTAGTTTTGCCGAGCTTTCTCAGGTTATCTATCACGCTGTAGAACTCCCTCACGCTCCTCACTTCTCTGTAGTTGACCCTCATTATAACATCACCGGGTCTGAGCCCACTCCTGTCCGCTGGACTACCGGGAACGATCCCCACAACGAGAACACCCTCAACGCCGAGTGTTGCCTTCTCCTGGGCGCTCAGGTCTCTCAGTGAGAGTCCGAGGTCTTCTGGTTCACCCTGCTTTCCCCTCCTCGTTCCCTTTTCCGGGAGCTCTCCCACCTTCACCCGAAGGGTCTTTCTCTTACCGTCCCTTATTATCGTCAGCTCAACCTCGGTGCCGGGCTTTGTCTTCATTATGCTGAACTGTAGGTCTCTGACACTGTCAAGTTTCTTACCGTTCAGGGCGACTATGATGTCCCCAACCTTCAGACCAGCCCTGTCCGCAGGGCTCCCCTTCAGAACCTGGGCGATGATTATACCCTGCTTAACACCTATCGCCTCCGCTATGTCGGGGGTGATCTCCTGTATGACGACACCGAGCCAGCCCCTTACCACCCTGCCGTGCTCAAGTATCTGCTCCATGACCCACTTGGCGAGGTTTATGGGGATGGCAAAGCCGAGCCCCTGACCGCTGGCTACTATGGCTGTGTTTATTCCTATAACCTCTCCATGGATGTTTATGAGGGGTCCCCCCGAGTTCCCGGGGTTTATCGCGGCGTCGGTCTGGATGTAGCTCTCGTACTGGGTTATCCCTATACTCCTCTTCAGGGCGGACACCACACCCACGGTTACAGTCCTCTCAAGTCCGTAAGGGTTCCCTATGGCTATGGCGAGCTGTCCCACCTTCACCCTGTCGGAGTCCCCCAGCTTTGCGACCCTCCTCTGGGCATCCTTTATGCCCTTCGCATCAACCTCTATGACAGCGAGGTCTGTCTTGGGGTCTGTCCCCACTACCTTTGCGGGCTTCTCGGTGTGCTTATCAAACCTTACCGTTATGCTCGTCGCGTCTTCAACAACGTGATTGTTGGTGAGTATGTAGAGCTTACCCTTTGCATACTTCACTATGACTCCGGAACCAAGAGAACGCCTCTCCCTCTTGAAGGGCTCCATTGGTATGGTGAAGGGGAGGTCAAACTGCTCAAAGGGGTTAAACTCAACCTCCTGCCTCGCAAATATGGTCACCACGGAGGGAGAAACTCTGTTTATAACCTTTGAAAGTTCATCCTGAAAGGCTTCCAACACGCTTCCGCCGTTGATAGCAGGCTTCTGCTCCGGTGTGTTTGCCACCTGCGTTTCCGCTCTGCATCCCAGCAAGGTAAAGAGCATAAGGAAGGAAAAAAGGGCGAGCGTTCTCATGATCAACCTCCTCATAACACCCTCGCATACAAAAATAGCACACGAAAATGGGGTCTTTCTATAGAGTTTATCAGGTCTGAGACCTCCCTCCTGCTGAGAATTCTTCGCCTGTAAGGGTTGAGCGAGCTTCCCGTGTGGTGGAAGAACCTGACCAGATCCCAGCCCGAGAAGGGTATCTCTATCTCTTCAATGTGGTATCTGAGTTCCATTCCGTTGAAAATGGGCAGGAGGTCGCTCACCTTAGGGAATGGAAAATCAAGCCCTTCCAGACTCCCCTCAACGGGCATGGCTATGCCAACGCCCTCCTTCGCTACCCTGAGAATCTCGGGTACGCTCCTGCTCAGCTCTGTCCAGTGAAGGGAGAATCCGCTCAGGACGAAATCAAAGCTCCTGTCCCGGAAGGGAAGGCTCTCCGCATCCCCCACCACAGCCTTTCCAAACCTGTTTCTGTAAACGACCGCCATCCTCTCGGAGAGGTCAAGTCCCACGGGGGAACAGTCCTCTCCCAGGAAGTCTGATACGAAGCCAGTCCCACAGCCGAGGTCAAGAACCGAACCTCTGGGGGCTACGAAGTTCACAAGCTTCTCTGCGGTCTTCCTCTGGGGCACAGCCCATCTCTCATAAGTGTCAACCGACCTTGAGAAGCGCAGAGAGTAAGCCTGTTTCATCCTCAGCAGGGAAGTGACCTCCGGGAAGAATTATAAGTTTACTACCTTTCATGAGGTTGTGAAGCTTGATAGCCTCGCCCACAGGTACGACCTCATCCATCTCCCCCTGAATTATGTAAGTCTCTTTTTTAACGAAGGGTAATCTGTGTCTGAGATCCGTCCTTATATACTCTTCCAGCATATCCATGGCTGTCCTCTCCTCCACCCTATCCTCAAAGGGTCTCGGATACGCCATGCTCCTGAATGCTGATACCCCTTCCCTCTTTATCTTCAGTTTAAAAGCCCTCAGATTTCTTTCAGACCATGCTCCCCCAAAGAAGGGGGAGACTCCCACCAGAAAGAGTCGGTTTACCTTCTCCGGAAACCTCAGGGCGATGAGGAGCGCGATCGTTCCCCCCATGGACCAGCCTACGAGGTCGTGTTTACCGGGAAGGGAGAGGGCTATCCTCTCTGCTACAATTCCAAGACCTGTGAAAGGCTCAAGATTTCCACCGTGGGCTGGAAGGTCGGGCTTTATTCCCCGGAGTCTTCCAAATACCTTGGATGAGAAAGCCCACCCGTGGAGGAAGACGGGACTCAGGAGGCTCATAGAGAAATATAATAAAATCAGGTAATCTTTCATGCTCAGAGCACAGGACCTGAAGAAGAGCTTTAAGGGAAGGGAAGTTATAAGGGGGGTGAGCCTGAGCATAGAGAGGGGTGAGGTTGTGGGACTCCTGGGACCGAACGGTGCAGGAAAGACGACCCTCTTCAACTCACTGGTGGGATTTACGAGGATAGACGACGGGACTATAGAGCTTGAAGGGGAGGACATAACCCACCTGCCTCCCCACGAGAGGGCAAAGAAGGGGATAGCCTTCCTCCCTCAGGAACACACCCTATTTGACGAGCTCACCGTAATGGATAACCTCCTTATCTTCCTTGAGTTCTTCACCGACAGCAGAGAGGAGGCTGTAACCAGAGCTGAGGCTCTCCTTGAGGACTTCGGGCTCCTCTCCCTCAGAAACCAGAGAGCCTACACCCTCTCCGGAGGACAGAAGAGGAGGCTCGAGATAGCGAGAAGTCTGATAACCAAACCCAAGTACCTATTCCTTGACGAACCCTTTGCGGGACTTGACCCCATCATAGTCAGCGATATAAGGAGGATGGTAAGGGGGTTGAGACATCAGGACATAGGCATCCTCATAACAGACCACAACGTCAGGGAGACTATAAGCATAGTGGACAAGGTGT
>WGFS01000039.1 GCA_015492115.1 Aquificaceae bacterium | reverse complement strand
TTTGTGAACATATTGTCAAGTTCATCAGGGCTCTTGAGGTTCCAGCCGTCGTAAAACTTTCTCTTCACATAATGAAGCTCCAGACTTGATACCTTTTCACGCTGGAGAATGTGCAAAGCTTCTTCTGGCACAACTCCATACTTTCTCTTCAAAGCTCTTAGTTCCCGAGCGATATCCCTTTCCTTGGCTTCCTTCCATCTCCCCGCCCTCGCCGTCCTCCCGATAGTCTGAATTACCTTAAACTCATCCTTCCCAACCCTCTCTATCAGGTCTCTCTTTCTAACGAAGGCGTTAAGCTCTCTGTCCCAGAGCTTCTCTATGTCAACCCCGAGAGCTTCCAGGTCTTTTATATACTGAGGAGCTATCTTCTTCAGAGTTTCTCTGTCCAGCTTTTCTTTCCTTCTCCTCATCCCCTTCCTTCTCACGACAGGGATAAGGTAGCACAGGCAGTGAGGATGGGGTTTTCTCCTGGGAACCCTGTCCTTTGGGTGGACTCCTTTCCCGAGTCCATAGTCAACGCTTGCAAGGACATCGCACACGTCGGGTCTCGGGTGGGAGCGAGAAAGCCTCCACTGGTAGCCAACAACATCGGGGTCTTCTTCCGTAACCCTGATCTGGGCAAGATGGAAAGCGTTGGCTGTTTCTGTCTGGGCGATGGTTTTCAGTCTTGAGAGCTGCTTGTCGTATATCCACCACCTTACAGATTTTTCTATGAGTTCTTCCTGTCCCTTTGTTATCGCCTTCGTGAGGTCCTCTATGAGCCTTCTTGCACTCGCCCTTGATGTTGTCCTTGAAAGTCTGCGGAGTTTCTTCTCCACGTCCTTCAGTGTTTCCTCCCAGAGTGCATACATCTCTGGATTTCTTATAACCGCCCTTGCTGAGTCTCTGAGTTCCTGGATCCATTTGGGGAGTTTCTCTTTAAGGGTTATGGTGAACTCCTCCCCTTTCAGATTTTCTATTGTGTACTGGAGCTCGTATGTAAGTTTTGAGACAGAGCTTCCCATTCTGGTTCCAGCCGAGAGGGCGTTCCTGAGTCCTATCTTCATCTCCTTCTCCCAGTCCCAGAGACGTGTGGAGAGGTTAAGTCCGTCCGGGTAAGTTTCCTTCACTACTGACTCCGCAACCTCGGATATGAGCCTGTCCGCCATATTCCTTTTTCTGACCGCTGAGAGGACCACCATACTCGCCGTCTGGTGGATAAGGTTTCTTACAAGCTGTGTCTGCTCCTGTGCCCATCTTGATACCTCTTCCTCCTCTTTGGGCGATAACTGATATCCTTTCTCCCTGAGCATCTGTATGAACTCCCGGGAAAAGTCGTCAGCAGATTCCTCAAAGGAATCGAGGCTATCTTTGAGAAACTGAATGAAGGCGTTCCTTATGCTCTCCCAGTCCATCAGAGCCCTTCACTCTTTAGCTGGTTGTCAAGTCCCTCAAGCCCTTCTACCTCTCTGTCTATTCTTTCGAGAACCTTCTCGTCCAGGTAGTCTCCAAGGATGTCCCTTGCAAGCTTTTTCTTCATCTCAGCCTCAAAGGTGCTGGAGATGCCGAGGGCTATGCTGTCCATGGCTATCTTGAGGTCCCTCTCCACGTCCCTGAAGGAGAAGTCCCTGTTGTAGGATATAGAGCCAGTAAAGCCTTTACCTCCGAGCCAGAGCTCCACAAGGTTTGCTATCTCATACTCCGCCTTCTCCAGGTTGACCGCTATACCGCTGAGTATGATGTTCACCTGCTGGAACTCAAACTCAAGGGCTACGCCTGACTTTCCGGTCTGGGAGCCGAGGGCAAACTCAAGGTTCACGGACTTGTATATCTGCTCTATGAGGAAGTTGATGTACTCAAGGTACACCTTCGCGGGTTCCGCGGGAGGAGCTATAAAGGAGGGCTCTCCTCCGCCTTCGGGGTTGTAGGGTATGCAGTTCTCAGTTCCTATGGTGAGGTCCTTCAGCTGGCTTGCGGTCTGCTCGTCTTTGATGGGAAGGGTCAGTATGGGGAAGGTGATGTTTCTGAGTATCTCTCTCAGCTCTGATATAGCGTTGTAGAGGTCAAAGTTGAGCCTTGCTATGTCAAGAATGAAGGGTGGAACAAGCATCTCAGTGGGGAGCACAGGGTCTGTCCAGGAAACCGGTACTACGGGAACCCTCCCGAGGTCATGCTCCCCTTCTCTGATTACGGAGTTCCCCTTCCTGTCGGTTGCTATCTTCCATGTAGTTTCGTTGAGTATCCTGTATCGCTTCTCCTCCTTAAACGTTATGCTCTTTATCCTCCCGTACTCGTCTATCTCAACCTCCTCAACCTGTGAGGGTAGCCTTACCGTGGCGTAGGGGAAAAGCCCCATCTCCAGCTCCTGGGCTTTTGTCCTTGCCCTTCCGGGGGGCTTATCCACTATCACGAAAACTGTCCCGAATACAAGGGATAGCTTTGCTACCTTCTTCATGAAGTCGTCTATGTAGGTCCCGCTTCTGTCCACGTTATCTATGAACCTTGCGTAGTTGTCCGTGGTTTCCCTGACGGGTGGATCCTTGAAGAGGTGAGCGGTGTATGTGTCCACTATCTTCCTAACGAAGTTCGGGTATACCGCAAGCTCCTTCCTTCTCCCGTATTTGTCGTCCGTTTCCCTCGGATATCTGACAAGGTAGCTCCCGTCCTTATAACCTCCCAGACCCGTGTAGCTGTCGTAGAGAAAATTCCAGTCCACCTTCATCATACCCACCTCGCTTTAAGGAATTTGAAGCTCCAGAGAGGTCCCCTCTGGGTTGCCGCGTGAACAGCAAGGGCAAGAGACCAGAACCTGTCAGCGTGGGAGTCCGAAGAAGATCCCTCATATCTCACGTTTCCGCTCGCTGTGATGGACCTTCTGACAGAGTGTAGGTCTTCCCTCAGGTCTCTGTCTGGAGGAACGCGTATGAGTCTGTCCTGGAACTTCGCCTTCAGTTTCTCGGCGAGTTCTTCCTTAGCTCTGGCTGTAAAGTAAACGGGGATAACCTTCGAGCCGTGCTTCCTCCTTAGCTCCTCTGCAAGCTGCATGCCTATACCCGTCTCGTCCACCGCGATCCTTCTCGCATAAGAAGCGATGTGGTCTATAATTCGAAACTGCTCTGAGAATGGGAGCTTTTTCAGAACCTCAAGTTTCCTCAGATAAAAGACGTCCCCCACCTCTTCAAGGACGGATATAACGGTGAGATCCTTCCTCCTTCCTATGTCCACTCCCACATAAACATCTCCCTCGAGCTCTGCAATACTTCGGACCTCAATCCCTTCACTCTCGCAGGACTGGATGACTTCGTAGGGTAGCAGGATCTCATCCTCCTCCATGAACTCACACAGGTACTCGGTTCTCCACATATCCTCGTCCCTCAGTCCCCTCCTGAGCTCCTCCGGGTCTACTTTGAGTCCCATGTTGACAGCATCGTATATGGTGAGCTTCATCCGGAACCACAGGGGGTCATCCTTTGCTGTCTCCCAGAGAAAGTAAAAGAGATCTTTCTTTGACCTTGGTGTTGATATGGCAACGAGCTTGTATTCTGGTCTTCTCGTTATGGTGGGGAAGACCGCTTGATAGACTTCATAGCCCCTATCAAAGAAAGCTGCTTCGTCCATTATCACGTCTCCGGTGAAGCCTCTTACTGTCTCGGGTTTTGAGGGGACCGCAACTATCCTCGAGCGGTTCGGGAACTTTGCTTCAAGGACCTGAGAGCTGACGTCTTCAAAAGAGTCCATTCCTGATACCTTGAGAGCCTGCAGGTGCAGGTTTACTTTGAGCATGAACTCTTTGGACTGCCTCTCCGAGGGCGATATCACGAGGACGCTGTGGTTGTCCCTTTCTATGCATCTCTTTATGGCGAAGTAGGCGAGGAGAAAGGACTTTCCCGTCTGCCTTGACCATAGGAGAACAGAATACTTGTGTCTTTCTATACCCCTGAGAGCCTGTATCTGGTAGGGGAGGAGTATCCTATCCGCCATATAGTTCCTCCAGCCTCTTTATGATCTCCTCCTTTGTGGTCTCGGGTTTCTTTGCCTCCTTTATGATCTCTTTCAGGCGTTCTTCTCTGTATCTCTGGAGCTTCTCAGCAGAGTTAGCGAGCTTCTGTATGGCAGATACGAGCTCATGAGGGTCTGTGAAGTCTATAGCCTCTATATCTTTAACAAAGGTGAATATTCTATTTGCGACTATGGCTATTGTCTCCTCTATAACGTCCGTTGATGGGTTGTCCTTTAGGGTCTCTATGAGCGCTTTTGTCTCCTCGTATATCTTCTTGAACTCTTCCGCAGCTTCAGCGTAGCTCCTGTAGGCTCTGTGAACTGCGGACTTGGATATGTCGTATCCCTCAGCCCTGAGAAGGCTCGCTATGGTTTTAAAGTCCTTCTTCTCAACCTCGTGCATGTGGATGATGCGCTGGATAAGGTCGTAGAGTTCCGC
>WGFS01000038.1 GCA_015492115.1 Aquificaceae bacterium | reverse complement strand
TGACTTTGAAGGGCTTCAGGAAGTTAAGGGAAAAGCTGATAGTTTTCTCCGCGGTCTTGGAGAAGTCGTAGGCTATCAGAACCTTCTTGGTGAAGGTCGGCTCAGAGCCCTCCTTCTATCCCCCTTGAGCCTGTATATGCTGTAGAGGGCTATGTAAGGTTCAACCCTGTCAGGGTAACGCCTTATGTACTCCCTGGCGAGCTTCAGAGCCCTGTCCGTGTTCTTCAGAGACACCTCAAGCCTTATTGTGTCCATGTAGAGGGAGGGGGTAGGTTTCTCCTCTATAGCCTGGAGACAGTAGAGTTCAGCCTCCTTCGGCCTGTCGGAGAGGTACCTGCACATAACGTAGTCAAAGTAATAGTTCGCGAAAGAGAAGCCTGCAAGCAGGCTTGTTATCAAAAGAAATCTTTTCATTCCGAACCTTCCTTGTATATGAGAATGGGGATATCAACCTTCTTGAAGACCTCCGTTGATGTGCTCCCTAAGAGTATCCTCTTGAGACCCGAGAGTCCCCTGCTTCCCATTATGAGGAGCTCTATATCTGGGTTCTTTTTAACATACTCAACTATAGCCTCAGCAGGGTCTCTGTCCCTCATAAAGCTTGCGGAGACCTCAAACCCCGCGGAGGAGAACCTGTCCTTGAGCTTCTCAACGTAGTTCTTCTTCTCCTCCCTGTACTTTTCGTATATAGCCTCTCCTATCTTTTCAACGACGGGTATATCTATCGGTTCGTCTATGTGTAGTATGTCAACTTTAACCTTGAAGGGTTTCAGGAAGTTAAGGGAAAAGTCAAGAGCCTTCTCCGCGGTCTTGGAGAAGTCATAGGCTATCAGGACTCTCTTTGTAAAGGTTGGTTCGGAGCCCTTTATAACGAGTATGGGCTTCTTGGAGTGCTTGACTATCTTTTCTGCGGTAGAACCTATGAGGATCTTCTCAACAAGCCCCTTCTTGTGGCTCCCTATCACCACGAGGTCGGGGCTCTCCTTCTCCTCAGCCTCAAGTATGAGGTCTCTGGGATCTCCCACGTCAACCACGTACCTTGAGGGCACAGGTTTCAGAAAGTCCAGGAGTCCTCTGAGCTTCTCCTCAGCCTCTTTCTTCTTATTCTCCTCTATCTCCTGGAGGAGCTTTATATCCACCACATCAACGCTCAGACTCTCAGGGTAGGGTATGTATATTGCCGGAGAGACAGCATGGAAGAGGACGACCTCACCTCCATGAGCCTGGGCTATGGTCTTTACGACTCTCAGAACCACGTTGGTTATGTCCGAGAAGTCAACGGGCACAAAGATCTTCAAGCTAAGCCTCCTATATGTACTTTCTCACGGTCTCCTCAAGGAAGTGCTGTATCCTCCCGTTTGAGGCGATTATATCCCTCTTGAGACCGTTCTCCATCACCCTGTAATCACCCCCTGCTTCCTTTAGTATAACAATTCCTGCGCTTATGTCCCACGGATGAAGCTCAAACTCTAAAAGCCCTTCAAAGATGCCGTCAGCGACGAAGCAGAGGTCAACGGCAGCCGCCCCGGGTCTTCTCATCGCTGCGACCCTGTCAAAGACCTCCTTGAATATGAGCCAGTATGTGTCGAGCTCTCTCCTTGCCCTTGAGGGGAAGCCGTAGGCTACCACGGAGAACCTTACCTCGGAGGTCTGGCTCACCCTTATGGGTTTGCCGTCCTTGTATGCTCCCATTCCCTTTCCAGCCCAGTAGAGGGTGTCAAAGGCTGGTAGATAGACCGCTCCAACGAGAGGCTCACCCCTGTGAATGAGCCCCACGGATACTCCGAATATGGGAAAGCCAGCTATGTAGTTCTTCGTGCCGTCAAGGGGGTCTATGAACCACACGAACTCACCGTCCGCATCCCCTCCCTCCTCCTCACCAACTATCCTGTGTTCAGGAAACTTCCTGCTCAGAAAGTCCCTTATCCTCTGCTCAGAGGTCTTGTCCACATAGCTCACGAAGTCCTTCTCAGCCTTCTCCTCTATGTTCTCGTCCCTTACCTTCCTGAAGTTCTCCTTGAGGACAACACCGCCTATCAGGGCTGCCTCCTTGGCGGTCTGAACGAGGTCTTCTATCTTCTCCATCTCTCTACTCTACGTCGTCTAAAACTTCCAGACACGGTAGGGAGTTACCCTCTAAGAGTTCCAGGAAGGCACCCCCACCGGTTGAGACGAAGTCTATGGCGCTGTAAACCCCTGCCCTGTGGATGGCGTGGTCTGTGTCCCCTCCTCCAGCTATCGTGAGTGCGGGGGACTGGGCTATGAGCTTTGCGGTTTCAAAGGTTCCGTTCTTGAACCTGTCCAGCTCAAAGACACCCATGGGTCCGTTCCACACTATCGTCTGCGCATCGGAGATTATCTCGGAGAGGAGATCCACCGAAACGTGTCCGATGTCAAGCCCTTTCCAGCCCTCCGGGATCTCCTGCCAGGGAACGACCCTCGTGGGTGTGCTGTCAGACAACTCCTGACCTATAACGAAGTCCACGGGGAGGTAGAGCTTCACGTCAAGCTTCTTGGCGACATCAAGTATGTCAAGGGCTGTGGGTATGAGCTCCTCCTCAACGAGGGAGTCCCCCACCCTGTATCCCATGGCCCTTATGAAGGTGAACGCCATGGCACCCCCTATGAAGAGCTTGTCAACCCTCTTGAGGAGGTTCTTTATTATCCCCAGCTTGGTGGAGACCTTAGCACCCCCGAGGACTGCCACGACGGGTCTCTGTGGGTTCACCATAGCCTTCTCAAAGTAGTTGATCTCCTTCTCAAGGAGGAAGCCCATGACCGCAGGTTTCAAAAACTTTGGGACTAAGTACACGCTCGCGTGCTTCCTGTGGCACGTCCCGAAGGCGTCACTCACGTAAACCTCACCTAAGCTCGCAAGCTCCCTGGCAAAGCTCTCATCCCCCTTTGTCTCTCCCTCGTGGAACCTGAGGTTTTCCAGGAGGAGAACTTCCCCCTCGGAAAGCCCTTCAACCATACGCCTGACTTCCTCCCCCACACAGTCCGGAGCCAGCCTCACCTCCCTGTCTATGAAGCGGGATAGCCTCTTCGCAACGGGGGAGAGTGAGTACCTGGGGTCTCTACCCTTTGGTCTGTCCAGATGGGACATGAGTATTATCTTCGCCCTCGCGTCCATGAGGTACTCTATGGTTGGAAGGCACGCCCTTATCCTCGTGTCGTCCACTATGTTTCCCTGCTCATCTATGGGTACGTTGAAGTCAACCCTTACGAGGACTCTTTTTCCCCTGACGTCCACATCCCTGAGCGTCTTCTTTTTTGGCATGGAGAAATTCTACCATAAGGATATAAGCTTACCCTTATAATACTTCTATGGCTTTCTACCTCTTACCCTGGAGCAAAGGACAGACCAAGATGGATCTGGTCAGAAGAGACCTCTACGAGGTCTGGGGGGAAGGAGAGGGCAACAGGTTTCCCGAGTTAAATCCCTTGAGGTCAGGTATATTAAAACACTTCAGAATTGAAACCTCCCCCCTCGCCCCCGTTTTCAGAAGGTACAAGAGCAAGTTCTGGGAGGAGCTGAGCTTCTGGGCACTCCCTTCAAGGGTTCAGAAGGAGATCGCTGAAAGAGGTCTCGTTCCATCTCCCCTGTTTGGACTGCTCGGCGTGTCTGACCTTATACCGAGGTACGAGCTTGGCTGGAAGGATACCTATGAAGGTAAAACTCTCAAGAAGTTCTGGAGAGAGCACCTGAGAGGGCT
>WGFS01000037.1 GCA_015492115.1 Aquificaceae bacterium | reverse complement strand
CTGTAAGTTCCGTGGAAGAGGTCTATCCCACCTACGCTCACCGCCCCTATGGTATCCCCGTGGTAGGCCTCGGAGAGGGTTATGAAAACCTTCCTCTCCTCTCCCCTGTTCCTCCAGTAGTGGTATGCCATCTTTATGGCTATCTCCACAGCTTCAGCCCCGTCCTCCGAGTAGAATACCTTTGTAAGACCTTCGGGAGCGATCTCGGTCAGCCTCTTTGCCAGCAGTATTGCTGGAACGTTGGAGCTTCCCAGCGTTGTGGTGTGGGCTACCCTGCAGAGCTGTTTCATTATGGCGTTGTTGAGCTTTGGATGATTGTGCCCGTGAACGTTGCACCACAGGGAGGATATTGCATCTATGTACCTCCTCCCGTGTACGTCCCAGAGGTAGACGCCCTCTCCTCTATCAAAGATTATGTTTTCCTCTTCCCTGTAAACCTTCATCTGGGTGAAGGGATGCCAGAAGTGTTCTTTATCCCACCTCTCCAGAAGCTCAGCACCGATCTCCATGGTGCTTAATTTTAACCAAGAGAGCTTTAGGAGTTAATTAAAATATTTCCATGAAGAGAAGACCCGTTCTCGTGGTTAACTTTGGCTCTCAGTACGTCCAGCTGATAGCAAGGAGGGTAAGGGAGCTCGGTGTTTACAGCGAGATAGTCCACTGGGACACACCCCTTGAGGAGATAAAAGAGAGGGAACCCTACGGACTGATATTCTCAGGAGGTCCCGCATCGGTCTATTCTGAGGACGCACCCCTTCCCGACCCCAGCGTATACGATCTCGGAGTTCCCATTCTCGGGATATGTTACGGTCTTCAGGTCATAGCCCACCAGCTCGGTGGGAGGGTTGAGAAGTCTGACCGCCAGGAGTACGGGAGAGCCCGTCTTAGGGTAGTCAAGAGGGACACCATATTTGAGGGTATTCCCGACGAATTTGACGTATGGATGAGCCATGCGGACAGGGTCTCCCAGCTTCCAGAGGGTTTTGAGACCCTTGCGGTCTCTGAAAATTCACCTCACGCTGTGATAGCCTCAAAGGACAGAAGGATATACGGCTTCCAGTTCCACCCCGAGGTGATCCACACAGCTTACGGAAAAGAGCTCCTTGCAAATTTCGTTTATGGAGTGTGCGGAGCCCAGAGGAACTGGGAGATGGGGGACTTCATAGAGGAGAAGATTAAAGAGATAAGGGAGACCGTGGGAGACGCCCATGTTATATCAGCCCTCTCAGGAGGTGTTGACTCAACGGTGGCAAGTGTACTCGTCCACAGAGCCATAGGGGATAAGCTCCACTGCTTCTTCATAGACCACGGACTACTGAGGCTCGGTGAGAGGGAGGAGGTTGAGAAGAACCTAAGAGCGCTCGGACTACCCCTAAAGGTCGTTGATGCGAGTGATCTCTTCCTTGAAAGACTGAAGGGAGTTGAGGACCCGGAGGAGAAGAGGAGGATAATAGGAAACACCTTCATAGAGGTCTTTGAGAGAGAGGCAAAGAGGGTAGAAGGTGCCCGTTTTCTCCTTCAGGGAACACTGTATCCGGACGTGGTTGAGAGCGCGGGTATAAAGGGCTCCGCAAAGATAAAGACCCACCACAACGTGGGAGGACTCCCCGAGAAAATGAACCTGAAACTCCTTGAACCCTTCAGAGAGCTCTTCAAGGATGAGGTGAGGGAGATAGGTAAACTGCTCGGCATCCCCAAGGAGATCCTGGGAAGGCATCCATTCCCGGGACCAGGGCTCGCGATAAGGATACTGGGAGAGGTGAACAGGGAAGACCTTGAGGTTCTGAGGAAGGCGGACAGGATATTTATAGAGGAGCTCAAGAGGAACGGCTTCTACGACAGGGTATGGCAGGCTTTTGCGGTTTTGCTTCCCGTACGCTCCGTTGGGGTTATGGGAGACGTAAGAACCTACGAGAAGGTGATAGCCTTAAGGGCGGTTGAGAGCACGGACGGAATGACAGCGGACTGGTTCAGGTTCCCCTACGACTTTTTAGACCACGTGATGAGGAGGATAATAAACGAGGTGAGAGGGGTCGGAAGGGTAGTTTACGATATATCTTCCAAACCCCCTTCAACCATAGAGTGGGAATGATCACCTGGGCGGGCACTTGGGAGACCTCGGTCTGTCCTTGTACTTGAGGTCCCACTCTATAGCTTCTTTGACAGCTTCGTTCTTCTCCTCTTCGGTAAGTTCCTTCTTGTACTTGAGCACCCTTCCCTGAACGAGTATCCAGGGATCGGAACCTATCTTATCCCTGTTGAGGTTGTATATGGAGGGCCAGTAAAGGGAATTTCCGTAAACCTTGCTGGAAATATCCCAGAGAGTATCGCACCAACCCACCTTCCAGGTTCCGTACTCTACGGTGGGGGCTTTCTCCTCGGGTGCCTCCTGCGTAACTACGGGAGTTACCTCTTCCTGGGGCTTTTCCCTCTTAGCAAGCATCTCCTTGGCTCTATCCAGCAGGCTTCTCGCCTCGTTTATGTTTGCCCTTGCGCTCTTGAGGTTTTCCTTTGCCTGAGCTATGTTCTCCTTGGGTTGCTCAAGTCCTTTCTCAGCTTCTTCCAGAGCGGATTTGGTCGCACAGGACTGGTTAACTACAAATACCGCGGAAAGACCAACCAAGGGAAGAAGCGCTATCAACTCTCTTCTCATTCTCTCTCCTCCTGCTTACTGCCCCTCTTCCAGTTTTCTGTTTATCTCCTCAGCCATAGCCTTGACCTCTTCCGTTTCCTTCTTCAGGTCTTCCGTTTCCTTCTTGACCTGCTCTGTATCCTTCTTGAGAGCCTCTATCTCCTGCTTCAGCGCATCTACCTCAGACTTGCTCGCGCATGATGAACCAAGGAGTGCGAGAGACGCTATTCCGAGAACCGGGAGCAGTGTCTTAATGTTTTTCATATCCGTTCCCTCCTATCTGCATTCTATCGTTTACTATAATATCATTTTTAATGCCCAAAAGAGAAGACCTAAAGAAGATCCTGATAATCGGTTCAGGTCCCATAGTTATAGGTCAGGCTGCGGAGTTTGATTATTCGGGAACACAGGCCTGCAAAGCTCTCAAGCAGGAAGGTTACGAGGTTGTACTTGTGAACTCAAACCCTGCGACCATAATGACCGACCCTGAAATAGCTGACAGAACCTACGTTGAACCCCTCACGGTTGAGATCCTTGAAGAGATAATAAAGAGGGAGAGACCCGATGCCCTCCTCCCTACCCTCGGAGGACAGACCGCTCTCAACCTTTCGGTCAGGCTTTACGAGGAGAAGGTGCTTTACAGATACGGAGTGGAGATGATAGGGGCAAGCTACGAGGCTATAAAGAAGGGAGAGGACAGGGACCTCTTCAGGGAAGCTATGAGCGGTATCGGACTCAAGGTGCCCGAGAGTGCGGTTGTATCCTCCGAAGAGGAGGGGATGAGGGCGATAGAGAGGATAGGTTTCCCCGTTATCCTGAGACCCGCCTTCACCCTCGGAGGGACGGGAGGCTCTATAGCCTACAACATAGAGGAGTTCAGACAGAAGCTGGAGATAGCCCTGAAGACCTCACCCATACATCAGGTTCTCTTGGATAAGTCTCTTATAGGCTGGAAGGAGTTTGAGTTTGAGGTCATAAGGGACAAGGCGGACAACGTGATAATAGTGTGCTCCATAGAGAACTTTGACCCCATGGGCGTTCACACGGGGGATTCAATAACGGTCGCCCCAGCCCAGACACTGACCGACAAGGAGTATCAGATACTCAGAGACGCTTCAATAGCGGTCATAAGGGAGATAGGGGTTGATACAGGAGGGTCAAACATCCAGTTTGCGGTCAGCCCTGAGAACGGTGATTTCTACGTTATAGAGATGAACCCGAGGGTCTCAAGGTCCTCAGCCCTCGCCTCCAAGGCGACGGGATTTCCCATAGCAAAGGTTGCAGCGAAACTGGCGATAGGATACACCCTTGACGAGCTCAAGAACGACATAACGAGGTTTACACCAGCATCCTTTGAACCCTCCATAGATTACGTGGTCGTCAAGATACCTCGCTTTGACTTCAAGAAGTTCCCCGAGGTTGACCCAACCCTGACAACCATGATGAAGTCCGTTGGGGAGGTGATGGCGATAGGGAGAACCTTCAAGGAGTCCCTACTGAAGGCTATAAGGAGCCTTGAGCTTGACAGGTACGGACTCGCTTTCCCGAGGATGGATGTCTCGGATCAGGACCTTGTGAGGAACCTCAGAACCCCCAATGAAGACAGACTCTGGTACATAGCTGAGGCTTTCAGGAGGGGCTACCCCCTGGAAGAGATACACGACTACACCAGAATTGACCCCTGGTTTCTATACAACATAGAGGAGATCGTTTCCTTTGAGGAAAAACTCAGGGAGGAGGAACTTGGGGAGGAGCTCCTCAGGGAGGCAAAGGAGCTCGGATACTCGGACAGAGAAATAGCCCTGATAAGGGGCGCTGAAGAGGGAGAGGTAAGGAAGCTCAGAGAGAGTTATTCTATAAGACCTTCCTTTAAGGGTGTGGACACCTGCGCGGGTGAGTTCGTCGCATACACGCCTTACTACTACTCTTCCTACGAAGTTCCCTACTACTCGGTGGACGGAGAGGTAATTCTGGACGAAGATTAGGTTATTAGCATATTTTTAAACCTTTTTAAAACATTAAAAAGTCTTATTCTGAAGCTCGCAGGTAAGAGATTTAATAGTATTCCACCTAAGGAACGATAGGGAGGTGGAAAGATGAAGAAGGTTCTCACAGGAGTTCTCCTGGCAGGAGGTATGACCTTAGCTCAGCCTGTTTTTATGGACGGTGAATGGGCAAAAGCCTTCTGCGAGGTATGGAACAACACCCCGACGCTCGTGAACGAGCTGGGACAGAACGGTGCATGGAACGACGTCCCAGAGAGGAAGCTCTTCCTCTACAGAAGGGACTGTGGAAAGGACAAGATGGTTCAGCTCACCATAAAGAATGAGAACGGAAAGGCTATATGCGTTTACGGAGGTCCAAAGAAGGACGAGAGAACGGACGACGACTTCCTGATGTATGCAGATACAAAGAGGTGGCTTGAGATGGGAAGGAAGGAGTATGGACCCATGAGGGCTATGATGTTTGGAAGACTCAAGTTTAAGGGACCCAAGTTCGTAGCCATGAGGAACATGGGACCCTTTGAGGCTTTCTTGGACGCCATAGATGAGGTAGAATCGGATACCAGCAGATGCCCATAAAGGTCATTTACAGAGGTAAGGAGATAGAGATACCTGAGAAGAGACTCAAGGCTAAAGAACTTTTGGAGAAGCTGGGGCTGTCGCCCCTCTCCTCTCTCGTTGTTAAGAACGGGGAGGTCATATCGGAGGAAGATTACGTAGAGGAGGGTGATAATATAAGGGTTATAAATGCGATCTCTGGGGGAGTTTAGGGGCTTAGACTGGATACTTCTCCTACTGCTACTCGGAATTCAGGTCTTCGGGATCGTGGGTGTTTACAGTGCCTCTTACAGCGAAGGTATGCCCGTCCTCTTTAAAAAGCACATATTCTACGTGGTTCTCAGTTGGCTGATCATAGTAATCCTCTCCCGGGAGAAGTTCAGGAACGTCCTTGACCTGTCACTCTACATTTATCTCTTCAACCTCTTCCTCTTGGTGCTTGTGCTCGTTATGGGAAGGGAGGTATACGGGGCTAAGAGGTGGCTCAGCTTAGGCTTTATAAACATACAGCCCTCTGAGTTCATGAAGCTATCCCTTATACTCCTCACAGCCTACGTTCTCCCTTACATTAAGCGTCTCAAAGACCGTAAGGTGCTTCTCCTCTTCTTTGCTTACTCAATACCCGCTCTGGTTACCTTCAAACAGCCAGACCTCGGGACAACAGGAACCTACTTCATCCCCCTGATGGTGATGCTGTTCATGAGGGGGGTCAGGTTGAGATACTTCGTCCTTACGGGTTTTTCCTTCCTCCTGCTTTCACCCTTCGTCTGGAATGTACTCAAAGACTATCAGAAGAAGAGAATACTGGCGGTTATAGACCCTTACAGCGACTATCTGGGTAGCGGTTATCAGCTCATACAGTCCGTCATAGCGATAGGCTCGGGAGGTATAACCGGGAAGGGTATTCTCAAGGGAACCCAGTCCCAGCTCATGTTTCTGCCGGAGGCTCACACAGACTTCATATTCTCGGTGATAGGTGAGGAGCTGGGCTTCCTTGGAACCTTCACCCTCGTTCTCCTGATATTCTTCTTCCTCCTCAG
>WGFS01000036.1 GCA_015492115.1 Aquificaceae bacterium | reverse complement strand
GGTGAGATCAAGTCCTTCGTTGAGGTAAACGCTCTCTATAGCCTTAACCGTAGCCATGAGGTGGGCATGACCACATATACCGCACACCCTCGGCGTTATAACGAGGGCGTCCAGGACAGGTTTCCCGACGAGAACCTTCTCAAAGCCCCTGTAGCTGGGTGCTGATATGAATGCATCCTTCACCCTGTTGTTCTTCCAGTGCAGTCTGAGCTCTATCTCGCCCTCAACCCTGTTGAGAACCTTTCTCTCAACCTTCATCAATGAGCCTCTTCTTCAATCTCTCCGGAGCGAAGGTCTTAGCTATCCCCGATATGAGTATGTAGCCCCTCTTGGAGACGCCCAGGGGG
Organism: Aquificaceae bacterium; assembly: GCA_015492115.1. Lineage (GTDB taxonomy): Bacteria > Aquificota > Aquificia > Aquificales > Aquificaceae > Hydrogenivirga. The sequence goes on along the minus strand of WGFS01000036.1, from coordinate 22,030 downwards.
AGCTCCTCAGGAACTCCCATGGCGTGCTCTGTTTTAAACATGTTCTCACGGGGGAAGTCGTATTCAGTGCACCCAACGCAGGGCATACCAGCCCTCGTCTTTGAGTTAACACCGTTCCATAGTATCCTGTTGCAGGAAGAGTGGGTCATCGGACCCCTGCACCCAAAGTAGTAGAAGAGACAGCCCTCCTTTCTTCCAAGCTCCTCAGCCTCTACCTTCCACTCAAAGTACTCGTTCCTCGTGCATCCGTGGTGGGTGAGGTGGGCATAAAGTTCCTTTGGTCTTCCAAGGTCGTCAAGCTCTAACCTCTTACCGTTAAGTATCTTTAAGAGCACGTAGCTCAGCCAGGAGGGGTGGGCAGGGCACCCGGATAGATTTATTACCGGGTATCCAGCTCTGGAGGTGAACCCCTCTCCGAGAAAGCCTCCTCTCTTCTCAAACCTGAACTGAAGTCCCTTCACCTCCCGGCTGTATCTGGCGGGGATGTTCCCGAACACAGCACAGTTCCCGAGGGCTATAACGTAGCGGGCTCTGTGGGCGAGTTCCCTAACCACATCTTCAAAGTCTCTGCGACATATCCGTCTGGTATCTCCGACCGCCCCCTCCAGGATAAATACGTCAAGCTCAACCTCTTCCTTCAGTACGTGGAATACCACTTCTTCTTCATATCTATCCCACGTTATTGAGGGCGCGAACAGGATCTCAAAGCCCTCAAGAACTTCACTGACGGAGGGGTTTTCCGCACAGAGGAAGGACTGGGTGTTCCCACCGCAGGCGAGACCCTGGAGCCACAGGAGCTTCATGCTAACCTTATATTATGCTCTGCCTTATAGACCACAGGAAGGTCAAGAAGCCCCTTCCCTGGAAGGATCTGCTGGTTGAGATAGGGTTTGGCGGGGGAGACTTCATCCTGATGCTCTCCTCACAGCACCCTGAGCGACACATACTCGGCTTTGAACTCTCCGGTATAGCCATAGAGAAGCTCACTAAGAGGGTTAAAAGGGAAGGTGTGAAGAACGTTCACTGCGTGAGGATGGACGCTTACTGGGGCTTTTACTTCCTGCTGGGAGACAGCTCCGTTGAGCGTATATACATGAACTACCCGGATCCCTGGTTCAAGAAGAGGGACGTCAAGAGGAGGCTGACCACAAGGGAGAGGCTCTACCTCTTTTCCAGGAAGCTGAGGCCCGGGGGAGAGATCGTTGTTAGGACTGACCACCTTCCCTTTGCGGAGTTCAGCATTGAGGAGGCAGACTCCATCGGAGGTTTTGAGCACACCTTAAGTAAGCTCAGCGTTGACCAGCCCCTGACCAAGTACGAGAAGAAGTGGCTCTCCCTCGGGAAAGAACTGTACGAGCTTACCTTGAGAAAGACGGGAGAGCCCAGGGAGATGGAACTTCCCCGTGTAAAGGAGGTAGAGAGATTGTTCCCCGTGAAAGTTAAGGGCACCCCTGAGGTAAAGGCACTTGAGAACAGGGAGTTCAAGCTCGGAGAGAGGGTTTATCTGAAGCTCTTCAGGAGCTACTCAGGGGAGGATACGTATCTGCTGGAGGTCCTCCTCTCGGAGGAGGGTTTCGTCCAGAGGTTTTTCGTTCAGCTTAGAGAAAGGGGTGAAGGCTGGGTTGTGGACGTATCCCCCCACAGCGAGGTACTGAGGACTGAAAACATACAGAGGGCTGTTGAGCTTGTAGCGAGGGAAGCCTTCAAACCATGAGCTCGTTTATCCCCTCGCACTTCATTATCTTTGAGAAGACGGTGCTTATTATGTAGTCGGAGAGCTTCACCACCTCAGTCTGGAGCTTGTGGGCTATGTAGAAGCCCTCTCGCGGAAACCTCTCAAGAACGTACTCCTCAACCTCTTTCCCGTTTATCTCTATGGTCTCCTTCTTGGTTATCCAGCCCTTCTTATACCTGAACTGGGCGTTGTAGGATATCTGGTGGGCACCGCCAAGGGGTATGTCCCAGAGTATGACAGGGTAAACGGTCATGTTGAGCTGAAGTCCAAGTATGTTAATGTACTTGTATATCTTCAGCCAGTTCACCATACACCTGTCCTTCTCACAGTCCTCTATGAGGTGCGTATACTCGTCAAAGGCAAAGTGGTGCTCAAGGATACACATGAAACGTTTCTCATTCCTTCCAAGCCACCTGCGGAGCCTCTCAAGCTCCTCTTCCTGAGCTGAGGTTACGTTGGATAAAAAACTCTTGATATTAAAGGTGAACTCTTCAACCTGCTCCATGGCACCGCCCCTACTTTAAATTATTGTTTTCAGATCGGAATCTTCAAACCTTTAAGTTTATAGCCTTATAAAGATGATTAATACTCTATGGTCTTCCTCGTAAGGAGGTCTTTTACAGCTCTCTCTATACCTTCAGCAGATATACCCACCATGTCCCTGAGCAGGTTCTGATTTCCATGCTCTATGAACCTGTCCGGAACTCCGAGGTTCACAACCCTCCTGAGTATCCCCTTTCTGGCGAAGAACTCCAGAACCCCGCTCCCGAAACCTCCTACGACGGTGTTGTCCTCAACCGTAAGAAAGAGCTCGTACCTGTTTGCAAGCTCGGTTAAGAGCCTCTCATCCATCGGCTTTATAAACCTTGCGTTCACCACACCCACGCGTATGCCCTCTTTGTAGAGCTTCTCCGCCGATTTGAGAGCCTGATAGACAGGGTAACCTGTCGCAAGGATGACGATCTCCTCACCCTCAAGGAGCTCCTCCCACGTACCTATCTCAATTTCCTCAAAGCCCTCCGTGGGGACTCCGTAGGCTGAACCTCTCGGATACCTTATGGCAAAGGGTACGGAACTGTTTACAGCTGTGTAGAGGAGGTTTCTGAGCTCCTGTTCGTCCTTTGGAGCTGAAACGACCATGTTGGGCACACACCTCAGGTAGGAGAGGTCAAAGACACCGTGGTGGGTGGGTCCGTCGTCCCCAACGAGTCCTCCCCTGTCTATGGCAAAGGTGACCGGAAGCTTCTGGAGGGCTATGTCGTGGATAACCTGGTCGTATGCCCTCTGAAGGAAGGTTGAATAGTAGGAGGCTATGGGCTTCATGCCCTCGCAGGCGAGCCCTGCGGCAAAGGTTCCCGCATGCTGTTCCGCTATCCCCACATCAAAGAACCTGTCGGGAAACCTCTTGGAGAACTCCACGAGTCCCGAACCCTCCCTCATGGCGGGGGTTATGACCACCACCCTCTCATCCATCTCTGCGAGCTCTACCACAGCCTTGCCGAATACGGATGTCCAGCTCGGAGGGGCGGGCTTCTTTATGATCTCCCCGGACTCAACCTTGTAGGGGGCTACACCGTGCCACTTGACGGGGTCTTCCTCTGCGTGGGGGTATCCCTTACCCTTCTTCGTCGCAACGTGGAGGAGGACGGGACCCTCTATCTCCTTTATATTCTCAAGGGTCTTCTCAAGGGCAACTATGTTGTGCCCGTCCACGACACCTATGTAGTTAAAGCCGAGCTCCTCAAAGATAACACCCGGAGATATAAGACCCTTCAGGAACTCCTCGGTGAGCTTCATGAACCTGAGAGGTGTCTCCCCCAGGTGCTTTAGCAGTCCCTTTATCTTCTGACGGGACTCCTGGACGAAGTGCCCGCTTATTATCCTGTTCAGGTAGGTTGAGAGGGCACCTACGTTCGGTGATATAGACATCTCGTTGTCGTTCAGTATGACTATGAAACGGTTCGGTCTTATGTGACCTGCGTTGTTGAGGGCTTCAAAAGCCATCCCAGCGGTCATGGCACCGTCGCCTATAACCGCGACCACATAGCTGTTGTCTCCCTTGAGGTCTTTGGCAACCCTGAAACCAAGTGCTGAAGATATTGATGTTGAGCTGTGACCAGCCCCGAAGGCATCGTAGGGGCTCTCCTCCCTTCTCAGGAAACCCGCTATACCTCCGTGCTGTCTGAGGGTATGGAAGACCTCCTTTCTGTCGGTGAGTATCTTCCATGGGTAGCCCTGATGTCCTATGTCCCAGACTATGGTGTCCTCCGGTGGTGAGAAGACCCTCAGGAGGGATATGGTCAGCTCAACGACCCCTAAACTCGGTCCCACGTGTCCACCGTTCCTGGAAGTGACCTCAATTATGTAGTCTCTGACCTCCTGGGCGAGTTCTCTGAGCTCCTCTTCTGAGAGCTTCTTTATATCCTCCGGACCGCTGTATTTTGAAAGTAGCTTGTATTTCTCAAGCATAAGCTAAAATTATTTCCCCTCAGAAGAAAATCAATCTCAGGAGCCAGCCGAATGTAAGCACCGCAAGGGAGAGCCCGAGACCCACAAAGGAGAAGGCAACCCCCAGCCTCCTTCCCATCTCCCTCTGCTTTATCCACAGGAGTATGAAGGTTAAAAGGGTATAGGCTGTCAGAGTTATGGCGAGCCACTTGTGGGGGAAGAGAAATATAAAGGGAGCCTTCTGCTGAACGTACTGGGTTCCCGCTACCGATAGCCCTGTGAGGACAGCTAAGAGGGAGAACACCACCGATATGGCGTGGTTGGTCAGAGCGTAGTAAAAGACAAAACCCGATCTGCTGAGGAGCGTAAAGTAGATAAAGTAGGCTGTGTAGCTGGACACAAGGGCACCGACCGCAAAGTATATGACCAAGGGATGATAGTTCATACTCACTACCTCCTCACACTCGCCTCAAACTCTATTATATCCTTGTATAGAACATTAAGAATATTCTTATAATCTTCCTTTCCTTCCTCTATGTTGTCCATAAGCTCCTCAAGGCGTCTGGTAAACTCCTCCGATACGAAGGGTATTATCTTCTCCTGCTTCTTCAGGAACTCGTACACTTCCCTGCCGAGCTTTGTAGGTATCAGGAAACCGCTCCTCTCTATCACGTAGCCTCTCTCCAAGAGCTTCTCCACAGTGCTCGCGTAGGTTGAGGGTCTGCCTATTCCCCTTTTCTTCATCTCCTGAACGAGGCTCCCCTGGGTGAAGAGGTACGCTCTGGGAACCTCTTTCAGCTCCTTCCTCTCTGAAACATCAACCTTCCCCTCAAGCCTGGGATGGAGGTCTATCTGATACACAAGGTTGAAACCGTCATCAAGGACGTCGGTCCTGAGCTCAAGTTCCTGTTCAATGTCCAGTGCTTTGACTGAAACCTTTACAACCCTGATCCTAACAGGCTTCATCTGGGAAGCCACGAACCTTTTCAGTATGAGGTCGTATAGGGATATATGGTCTCTGGTCAGTTCCTGCACCTGTCCAGAGAGAACGACGGATCTAAGCTCTTCGCTCTCAAGGGGTTTGGTGGGTCTTATGCACTCGTGGGCTCCCTCACTGCCCCACCGTCTGGGAGAAAAGAGTTCCTCGGAGTAGTTCTCCTTCAGAAACTCCCGTGCGACCCCGATACCTGTGTCCGAGACCCTCGTTGAGTCCGTCCTGTGGTAGGTTATGAAGCCCTTCTCAAAGAGCTCCTGGGCGATCTGCATCGTCTTCTTGACACCGAACTTGAACCTGTCCGATGCTTCCTTCAGGAGTGCATCTGTGGTGAAGGGAGGTGGGGGCGACAGCTCTTCTTCTCTTTCCTCTATGGGTATTACTTCCAGTGTACTGAGTTTCTCAAAGAACTCCTTAGCCTCCTTCCTTGAGGGAAGCTCAAACTCAAGTCTCAGCCACCTTCCGTCCTCCCTGAAGGTTATCTGTACCACGTGCCTCTTCTTCCTGTACTCTTTCTCGCGCTCTATTATCCACCCGAGAACGGGTATCTGAACCCTTCCCCCCGAGAGCCAGGCTTTCTGAAAGGTTGACTGAAGTATCCGTGAGACCTCAAAGCCAACCCACCGGTCGGATATCCTCCTCACAACCTGAGCTTTCACCAAGTTCTCGTTGAAATCTCTGGGGTTCTCAAGGGCACCGCCTATAGCTCTCCTTGTAACCTCGTGGAACTCTATCCTCCTTATGCTTCTGACAAAGGGGGCGAGGACAGCCCCGACGTCCCACCCTATCTTCTCTCCTTCGGTATCGGGGTCTGTCGCTATGTAGGCGCTCTCAACCTCCTGGGCGATCTGCCTGAGCCCGCCTATGGTCTTTGCCTTCCCCTCTATAACCTCGTACACGGGGACGAAGTCCCCGTCCTTCACAACCACACCGTGGAAGCCCTCCTCCTTTGTGAGGTCAAGGATGTGTCCCAGGGAGGAGGTTATCATGAGGTAGAGGTCGCCAGCCGCGGTCTCAAGGACCTCAAATTCACCGAAACGCCTTGCCATGGGCTTCCCGAAGAAGTTTGCTATAGTCCTTGCCTTGTTGGGTGATTCAACCACTATGAGGACGGGTCTTATGTGCTCCCTCCTCTCAATCTCACCTCTGCCCTCAAGTATAGCCCTGACCTTCTCCCTGTCCCTGTCTATATCCTCCAAAACTCCCTTTAGGTCAATCTCATTCACGGGAGTGAACCTCACATCCTCGTTGAACCACCTAACCTTCTTGAAGAGGTTGTTCAGTGCCCTCCTGTCGTCAACGAGTATGTAGCTCAACCCTCTGGTTATTCCTCCTGCAAACATGCGGGATGTTCTGCCAGAAGCCTGCAGGTAACCTGTAACGTCTGCGACCACTATGGTGTAGCCTTCCCTGTCCCTTCTAAGAGTCAGCTCCTCGGAGCTCTCTATGAGCTTTTTGACCTCCTTTGAGAGGAGGAAGTCCTTTATCTCCTTTCTGAGAGCCTCTATACGCTTCTTCAGGTCAGGGGTTCTCTCTATGAAATCCTCGCTTATGAAGGAGTATCTCCTCAGAGTCTGAATCCATCTGTCAACGTCCCTTACCCTCTCTTTGAGCTCCTTGGCTATGCTGGGTCTGATGGAGAGGAGAGCCCAGAGAAGGTGGGGAACGCTCGTCTCTATGTTAAGGGATACGGTTATCTTTGGAACACCGTAGAACAGTGCGTACCTGACCACGTGGGGAAGGTCAAGACCCCTCACGAGGGGGTTCCTGTAAGAGGATATACCCACGAGGACGTGAACCTTCCCCTTCTCAAACTCCGAGAAGTCCCTGACCTCTTCGTAGGACTTAGCCTTTATCTTCGCCTTCTTCAGGAGCTTGACTACCCTTTCAACCCCCTCCCTGCCGGCGTCGGAGGATACGAAGATGAGACCTCCTCTCCCAAGCTCCTTCACCCTCTCTATAAGAGCGCTGTCAAGGTCATCGGTCTCTTCGTAAACGTCCACGACGTTCCTCAGGTAAACGGTGGGTCTTCCGACCTCAAAACCGAGGAGTTCTCTGAAGAGCTTTATCCTGCTGGAGCGTGGGTTTCCCGTAGCTGAGGACACCACCAGCACACCCCTCGCCTTCTTTGTCAGCTCTGAGATCCTGGCGGATTCTTCCTTTATTAGCTCCCAGTCCTCCATGGACTTGTTCCTCTTCTCCTTCAACCTTATGAGCTCGTAGGCTTGCTGGACGTCTTCCTCGGAGAAGCCCAGGAGATAAAGAACCTTGTCTATGTTCTTCGCTGTCTTGAGGAAGGAGTCAACGTCGTCAACGAATATGAAGTCAAACTCCCTCGGTATCAGTTCAAAGTTCCTGTAAAGGTACATGGAGGTAGTGACAAGAACCCTGAAGTCCCCTCTGGATATCCTCTCCTTCGTCTCCCTTTTCTTCTTCTCCGTGGTGTCGCCTGCAACGAGGAGCTCTTCCCTTGGAACCCCTGCCTCTAAGAGCCTCTTCTGAACCTGCTCAAGGAGGAGCTTGGTGGGGAGTATTATGTAGCTCTTCCCACCCTCCCTTGCGAGAAAGGATGCGGTTACAACTCCAAAGGTCGTCTTTCCCACACCGGTAGGGGCTAAAAGGGCAAAACTCCTCTTTAAAAAGACCTTCTTCGCCCATGAACGCTGTAGGCTCCAGGGGTCGCTCCCCACCTTTTCTCTGAAGAAGGTCTCCCACCTGCCCGTTCTATCTTCAACGTCACACAGCTCCCTCATTGAGCCCCTTTCTATAACCGAGCAGAGTTTCTCCCTTTTAACTTCCGCAGGAAGGCATCTTTCACAGGGGAGCCCCTTCAGGAGCCTGTCCGAGCTTATGTCCCCCCCACAGTTTGGGCACAGCTTTTCAAAAAGTGCAGAGATCATAGCCTATTAATTTTATTAGAAATTCTGGATACTTAAAGCTTCAAGCTTTGACTTCAGGGTGTTCCTTGATATACCCAGCACCTGAGCGATCTTGCTCTTATTACCCCTGTACTTCCTCATCAGATGTTCCAGAAGTTTCCTTTCTGCCCTTGAAAGGAACTCTCTGTACTCTTGTTCTGAGAGGTTCCTTATACACCTTTCAAGGAGTACATCCAGCTCTTCTCCACCCGAGTCGGAGAGGTTCAGTGTCTCTATAAAGCCTTTCTTTGTCTCAAGAACAGCCTTGTACACAGCGTTCTTCAGCTCCCTGACGTTTCCCTTCCATTCGTAATCCATGGCTTCCTTGAGAGCGGAAACCTCTATACCCTTTACGTTCGTCCCAAACTCCTGGTTAGCCTTTCCTATGAAGAAATCCACCAGCTTTGGTATGTCTTCCCTTCTCTCCCTAAGGGGAGGAACCTCTATGACGATCTGGGAAAGCCTGTAGTAAAGGTCTTCTCTGAACTTTCCCTCAGCTATCATCTCCTTCAGATTTCTGTTTGTTGCCGCGATGACCCTCACGTCCGCCTTCCTCTCTCTGTCCTCGCCGAGCCTGTAGAAGGTTCTGTTTTCCAGAAACCTGAGGAGTTTTGATTGTAGTGCGAAGGGCATGTCTCCGATCTCATCCAGGAATAGGGTTCCGCCTTCGGATTGCTCTATCTTACCCTTTGTGTCTTTGACAGCTCCCGTGAAAGCACCCTTCCTGTAGCCAAAGAGCTCAGCCTCAAGGAGGGTTTCGGGTATCGCGGAGCAGTTTATAACTACGAAGGGAGCCTCCTTCCTGGGCGAGTTTTCGTGGATCACCTCCGCCAGGAGGTCCTTCCCCACCCCCGTCTCCCCTATAAGCAGGACGTTCATATCCGTGGAGGCTGCGAGCCCAACCTTCTTAAAGACCTCCACCATCCTCTCGGATTCACCCACTATCAACCCCTTTGTGTCCGTTCTTACTTCGGAGACTTCCTCTTCTTTAAGTACCCTGTCCACGAGCTCAAGGAGCTCTTCTCTATCAAAGGGCTTCTTAAGGATGTCTATAACACCGTACCTTGACGCAGATATTATGTTCTGAGGGTTGGCGTAGGCTGTTATGACCACAACGGGTATGTTCTTACCCTTCTCCCTCAGCTCTTTAAGGAAATCTATTCCGGAAACGTTCCTCAGCTTCAGATCAAGGATGAGGAGGTTGAAGTTGCTCACACTCTGTATGTCATCTGGATCCTCTACGTCAACGACCGAGTAACCAGCGTCCTCAAGGACCCTCTTCAGGGCATACCTCGCGCTCTTTTCATCTTCAATCAGAAGAATGCTTTTCATCCTGCACCCCCTTTATGGGTATCTTTACTTTGAAGGTAGTCCCTCTGCCCCTCTGGGAGGAGACCTGTAGATTTCCACCCAGCATGTAAACGTTCTTCATAACCACAGCGAGACCAAGACCTGAACCTGAGTCCTTAGTTGTGTAAAAGGGTTCAAATATCCTGTCCATATCCTCTGGGGAGATCCCCTCACCTGTGTCCCACACCTCTATGTTGAGAACCTCCTCCTCAACGTAAGCTCTTACGCCAACCTTTCCCCTCTCCCCGACGGCGTCAACAGCGTTTGAGAGGAGGTTTATGAGGATTATCTCTATCAGGTCTCTGGAAGTTATCAGCTCCGCATCCTCAACCTCCTTTACAAGCTCCACATCCTTATCTCTGACCTTTGAGGATACGAGGAAGAGTATCTCGTCAACTATGAGGGACAGTTTGAACTTGGTCTTCTCCACATTGACAGGCTTTGCGAAGTTGAGGAACATGTTAACGAGCCTGCTCATCCTTGATAGAGAGTTCCTTATAACTTCCACGTCCTCCCTTGAAAAATTCTCAACGGAAGAGAGGAGTCTCAGAGGAAGCATGGCGTTCTTAAGCTCGTGGGCAAAGTTTGCACTCATCTCACCGAGGGTTGATAGGAGCTCCATCCTCTTCAACTTTTCCTCCATAGCCTTCCTGTCTGATATGTCTATGAGGGTAACTATCTTCCAGGTGTCGTAGCTGACCACACCCATGAGGGCTGGGGTATGTCCATTCCTTCCCTTGACCATTACCTCCCTGTACTTCTGTCCCTTGAAGTTTATACCCGCCTCCCGGGTTTCAACTATCCTTTCTATACTGATACCTATCAGGTCGTTCGTTTCGTATCCCAGCTGTTTCACCCTCCCGTTGGTGTAGAGGATCTTGTCCTCTTCGTCAACCACGAAGACTATCTCGTTGATGGTGTTTAGCAGGTTCATGTAGAACCTCTGGGCGTAGTCTATGTTCTCGTAATAGTTCCTCAGCGTTGAGATGGTATTGAAGAGGAAGTCGGAAAACTCCTGCAGTTCATCCTTTTCCAGGAACTCTACCCTTGAAAGCTCATCAAGCTGACCCCTGTTTATCCTCTCTATTGAACCTTTTATTCTGGATAGCCGTGCTCTTATTCTGTAAGATATGAAGAGCCCTAAGAAAAGGCTTATACCGGTGAAGGGGAGTGCGGAGAACATAAGAAAGAGCTTTACGGGTCTGAACTCAGCCCATATGCTCTCGTTATCTAAAACAAGGATCACAGATCCCAGATCCGAACTGAGCCCCCTTATGGGGTAAACTATGTCCCCCTTCACCCTGTAAGGACTGCCTATGGGATACTTCTGAGGTTTTGAGTGTGCCAACACCATTCCGTTGCTGTCAACCACGGAGGCTTCGTAAACGGAGCTCTTTTCTGAGAGACCTTTCACAAACTTAAAGAGTCCCCAGTAGTCCTTGTTTATTATGTAGTACCTGAGCTGTAGCTCTTCGCTTATTATGTTCTCTTTCAAAGACTTAACTATGTTCTCGTAGTATATCTTTTCACTGAACTGGACTACAACAAAGGAGAGGGGTATGGAGGTTATCGCTATCAGGGCTATGAAGGTAAGGGTCAGCTTCGTTCCTATGCTCAAGCTGAGGGCTTTACTTATCAGATTTCTCATAACCGTACGCGAGCGTGGAGTTCTTGATCACCGCTATCATATTCCTTATTGGATTGTAGAAGCTGTCGTCAACTACGGTAAAGCCCTCTATGGCGAACTCGGACAGTATCTTTCTGCCTTCAGGGTCTCTGGACATGGAGAGGAGGACCTTTCTGAGGGCGTACTTCACATCGTCATCAAGCTGACTTCTCACCACCATGGGGGTGATCGGGAAGGGTCCATAGGCTTCTATCACTTTAATCTGAGAGGCTATCTCGGGAGACTTCTTCACAACCTGATCAAAGACTATACTGTCAACGCTTGCCCCTTCAACGAAGCCGTAGTAAACCGCAAGTATGGATTCTGAATGGCTGTAAGTGTAAACTATAGGCTTGAAAAAATCCTCCGGTCTGTAGCCGTTCCTCACGAGTATGTAAGTCGGGACAACGGAGCCAGAGTTTGACTTGGGATCGGAGAAGGCGTAGGGCTTCCCCCTGAGATCAAGTATGCTCTTGTAGTTCTTTTCCCTCCTCGTTATCACGTAGGAGTAATAGAGGGGCTTCCCTCTGTAGAGAGGTACAGCAAGAAGCTCAAATCCAGCGTAATCTTTATCTTCAACGTACGGAGCACCACATATATAGGCAAAGTCCACCATCCCCCTGCTCAGAAGGTAGCTCATCTCGTCGTAGGACTTGGTGAATACGGGAACGAACCTGTAGCCGGTCTTCTTTGAGAGGTAGCTCAGGAACTTCTCAACGCTCTTCACATCCTCCTTGGCGACAACTGCGGTAAAGCCGAAGCGGTAAGTCTCCTGGGAAAAAACCAGGCTGAAAGCTAAGAGAAGAGCCAGGAGGATCATTTCCTGAAGAACACCCTGTGATCGGACTTCAGGACTTCAACCTTTATGGCGTCTGGGGAGAGCTTCTTCCCTTTTACACTGACCTCTTTACCGAAGAGGTAAACGAGGATCTTCTGGGGAACGTTGGTAAGGAAGTAAAAGCGTTTCGTCTTCTCGTTGAAAACGCCGAGCAGTTCGTGTCCTGTAAGCAGGTGAGAGAGGTCACAGGTCATACCCTCAAGACCGCAGTCCGCACCGGTAACTATACCCTTCACCTGGGTTGCAAAGACCATAACTGGAATGAGCAGGGCTGGAAGAACCAGTCTTTTCATGACACTACCCTCCTTTATTTTTAAGATAATAAGGGAAAGGTGGATCATGGCAACGGTATTCCTTTTCACTCTGGTGTTGTTTTTCTTCTCGTTCTCTGTTGAGGTAAAACAGGAGTGCTACGGAGTGGTTGAGAACGTCCTGTACTGCAAGTCGGTGATAACGGAGAAGAGCCTGATTCCACAGGTGTGCGGGAAATGTGAGCTTGAGGTGAGAGGAGGGAAGCTGTACATAAGTCCGGCAGGAGGATGCCCCAGGTACGACGCCCTCGCCTGCCAGCTCAGATCGGGGGAACTCTTCCTCATAAACAACCTCACCTGCAAACCCGGATCTCAAGAAGGCAGGAATTTGAGAGAGGAAAGTCCGCAGAAGGGAGAGATGAAGGTTTACAGGGTAAAGGTGATGGGTGATTTCTGTTTTAATCTGCTGAGAAAGAAGTTCTATGTCCTGAGAGAGGAGAGGGATGAGGCACTCATAAAGGCTTCTCCCGAAGACCTGAAACACCTTCCCCACTGTGTTTATACCTATGAGGAGAGGTAGGTGGTCAGAAGTTTACCACCGGTGATAAAAAATTGATCAGTCCGTGAGGCAGATAAGAACATAAATATGTCTTTATAAATAGCCTGCCCCAGAGACTTCCACCTCTTTGCCTGCTCTGGCACGCTCTTTGCCTTTATAGGGGAGAAGAAGACCGAGGAGGTGGAGCATGCTGGAGACAAGGCTATCACGACGAACTTTTGTAGGGGGCTCCATAGTACTGGGAGCTCTGCTGACTAACTTCAGGTTTGCAAAGGCTTTTGTGGCACCCTCTTTACCTTACAGGAAGAAGAAGATAGCCAACATAAGGGAGTTGAAAACCCACAAGCCCATAATGTTCAACTACCCTGACGAAAAATCTCCTGCGGTCCTCGTGAAGATAGGGAGACCGGCTGTAGGGGGTGTAGGTCCAAAGAAAGACATAGTGGCTTTCTCAGCACTATGCAGTCACATGGGGTGTCCTATTCAGTATTCAAAGGGCAGGTTCGTATGCAAGTGCCACTACTCCATGTTTGATCCTGCGAAGAACGGACAGACCTATCAGGGGCATGCGTCCGAGTGGCTTCCTCAGATAAGGCTCAAGGTTGATAGGAGAGGAAACATCTACGCTGAGGCTGTAGAGGGGTTGATATGGGGCAGGATAATAAACCTGCTACCCAGATAAGAAGGAGGTGTGAGTCATGGCGTTGTTTGCAAGAAAGGACAGGTTACCGATACCACCCAAGGATGCGGAGAGGGTCACGACCGTGTGCCAGTACTGTAACGTCGGCTGTGGTTACGACGTTTACAAGTGGCCCGTGGGCAAGGATGGAGGAAAGAAACCGAGTGAGAATGCCCTCGGCATAGACTTCACCAAGCAGAGGGTAGCCTTACAGGGACAGTCCATAGTGGAAAACATGCATACGGTTGTTACGGGTAAGGATGGCAGGCAGTACAACGTGCTCGTTATACCTTCCAAAGCTTCGCCTGTGAACAGAGGCAACTACTCCATAAGAGGGGGAACGAACGCACAGGCAACCTACGCTCCATCAAAGCCCACCAGAAACAGGCTTCATTACCCACTCCTGAGAGTCGGTGACCAGTTCCAGCCCATAAGCTGGGATGAAGCTATAGACATAATCGCAAGGGTGGTAAAAGGAGTTAAGGACAGATGGGGACCCGATTCTATAGCTATGAAGTGCCACGACCACGGAGGTTCAGGACAGGGTTTTGAAGACAACTGGGCTGTGGGTAAGTTTTTCTTCATCGCTGTAGGAACGAGGATGCTCTCCATTCACAACAGACCAGCCTACAACTCGGAGGTCTGGGGGCAGAGAGAGAGGGGAGCCCATGAGCTCAACTATACCAGGGAGGACGCATGGCTTGCAGACACCATAGTCCTCTGGGGGGCAAACTCCTTTGAAACAGCGTCCGTTTTCTACACCGAGTACATGCTCCCCAACCTGCAGGGGGCTACTATCGGCAAGAAGAGGAAGGTTTACAGGAGAGGTGAGCCCGCTGAAGCGGGAAGGATGATAGTGGTTGATCCCAGAAGAACAGCCTCCGTTGCTGTCGCGGAGGATGTGGCACCCGGAAGAGTTCTCCACCTGAGACCAAATCTTGGGACTGACTATGTTCTCGCAAACGCCATAGCGAGGGCTATATACGAAAAGGGCTGGCATGATGAGAGGTTCATAAGGAGAAGGACTGACCTGAAGACCTTTGAAGACTACAAGAAGAAGTCCCTCATGCTTGATGTTCCTTACGATGAGTTCATGAGGAAGGTTGAAAGGCTCACCGGCGTATCCAGGGGGGACATAGAGAAGGCTGCGGAGTGGATAGCCAAGCCCAAGAGGAGGAGGTACAGGAGAAGAACGCTCATCATATACGAGAAGGGTGTGATATGGGGGTACAAGAACTACGACACGATAGCTTCCATAGCTCAGATAGCTGCACTCACCGGCAACTACGGAAAACCCGGGACAGGTTGTGGAAGACAGGGAGGACACCAGGAGGGTTACGTGAGACCCCACAGCAGATCCAGGGCTAAGCTCGTAGGCTCTGTCTACGCTGGCGGACCGCCTCCTAACATAGATGAGTACGTCAAACAGAACCTGAACGCAAAGGTTTACTTTGTGTCCGCGACCGACCCTTATCTATCTACACCTAACGCTCAAGCTTACAAGAAGAGGGTTCACGAACGGACATTCGCACTCACCAAGTTCCTCTCTGAGTATGCAGCTACCGCTGGAGAGCCTGCGGGACCAGAGGAGAGGGCAAGGAGGATACTGGAAGGGTTAGGAAAGACGGAAGGACTCTTCCTGGTCGTGCTGAATATGTATCAAACAGAGGTGGGTAGAGACGCACACATAATACTCCCGGCCGCAGGTTGGGGTGAGACACCGGAGACATCCATAAACTGTAACTCAAGGCTCCTAAGACTCTACGACAAGTTCGTTGACCCGCCGGGAGATGCGAAGCCCGACTGGTGGATATGGGGAAGGATAGCTACGAGGATGAAGGAGCTCTACGAGGCGGAAGGGAACTATGAGGAGGCTAAGTACTGCTCCGGTATGGACTGGAAGACCGCCGCGGAGGTATTTGAGGACGGGGCGAGCGAGTTCCCTGACAACAGGGTATCCCGAGCTGACGAAGCGAAGCTCCCCGCTGAGTGTTACAAGGGTGTAACCCACGACCTGCTCAGGAGACTCGGGCAGAAGGGCATACAGACCCCGGTGAGGATAGATCCCAAAACCGGCAGACCTGTGGGAACAAAGAGGAGGTACACCTACAAGTTTGGGACACCCGATGGAAAGTGGAAGTGGTACGGAACAGACCCGTGGGATCCAGATCCCAAGAAGTTCTATCCTCATCAGATCACCAAATACTTCAGAGGTGATAACGAAAGGAAGTTCCCCTTCTGGTTCACCAATGGAAGAACCCAGATATTCTGGCAGACCGGTTACAACGACAGGTACCTGCCCGAGAAGGTCTATACCATCCCCATGCCTTATATAGAGATGAACTACAGGGATGCGGAAAGACTCGGAATAAAGAGCGGAGACATAGTAGAGGTTTACAACATGGAAGGGAACTGTGTCGCTGTCGTTTACGTGAACGACTCCCCGCCTCCGGGAACCGTATTCGGGATAATGTACAGATTCCACGAGTCTCTCAACCACCTGACCACGAGCTATACAGATCCAAAAACGACCATACCCTGGTACAAAGGCTCCAGGGTGGGTATAAGGAAGCTACCCGGAAGGCTCGAGTCGGTGATCAAGTACACCTCGTTCTTACCAATTAACGATTTCAGCTGAGTATCAGGGAGGGCTCCCCTCCCGCTTCTTTAAAAACCAAAGGGGGTGCAGTTATGAGAAAGGAGGTTCTCTTAGGAGCGGTTCTATCAACAGCGCTTCTGTCCACACCTTCCCAGGCTGTGAAGCTTCAGGACACTGACATTGACTTCGGTATCCAGTACAGGGTCATGTACAACAACTCCAACATAGGCTCTCAAAAGCAGTACGACTTCTTCAGACAGAGGCTGAGGCTCAACCTTGACGTCCACACGGAGGAGAACGTAGGAGGCTTCATCCAGATAGAGTACAGAGGAGGATGGGGTGGCTCTTCTCCGGCTTCAAGCGATCCGAGGGGAGTTTACGCCATCAACGCCTTCAACAGACTCCAGGCGAGGGGCATAAGGTACGGATACCTCTACTTCCCAGCAGGTCCGGGCAAGGTGATGGCAGGTATACTTCCTGCAAACGATCAGGTTGACCAGATGCTCTTCTCCGCAGACTGGGATCTCAACATCGGAGGTATAGCCTACGCAGGGAGCTCTGGGGCGGTCAACTGGAGAGCTGCTATAGTCAAGCTCGTGGAAGGACAGGCTCTCATAAAGAACTCCCAGATAAACAAGGATCAGGACGAGCACTTTATAGTCCTTGACCTGAACACGAAGGCGGGAGGAGTTGACGTCGGTGTTCACTGGTATGGAGCCTACGGGAAGGTTTGTATACCTGGCAGTGGACAGGAATGTGTAGATTCGGACAACAACCCTGCAAACGACGCACCAGCGACAAAGCTCAATCAGACCTGGCTCGGTGCCCACGCGACCGCAAAGCTTGACATGGTCAAGCTACACGGGGTCGTCCTCTACAACACCGGTAAGGTCGGAACTATTAAGAACGACGGCTTCTTAGTGAGGATAGAGCCATCCTTAAGTCTCGGAAAGGCGAACGTGAGCCTGCTGGGAGTTTACTCAAGTGGTAAGTCCGGGACAACGAACGCACTCGGGAATGCTAAAGGTTTCCATACCGTTCACAGCATACTTAAAACAGGAGGCTACTGGGCTTACACCTACATCTTCACACCTCACGGACCCTCGGACGTGAACGACTTTGGTCTGGAGCCTGGAAACAAGGGATACGGACTTATAACCCTTCAGGGGAAGGTGGATGCGCCCATAATGGATAAACTTTCCGCTCAGGCGGTAGCAGGTATTTTCAGGTCTGCAAAGAACATGCCCATCGGAGGCGGGCAGACCTCCAAGAACCTCGGAACCGAGTTCGGTGTCCAGCTAACAGCAAACGTAGGGAAGCACATGAACCTTGAGTTCGGTGGTGCCTTTGCGAGCCTCGGGGACGCCGGAAAGGCAATTTACCAGGGGAACAACAAATCCTCCGTAAACGAGATATTCGCAAGGCTACAGCTGGAGTTCTGACTCTTGTGCCGCCGCCCCCTGTATGGCTGCTCTCTTAACCGCCCCCCCGGGGCGGTCTTTTAAAAACTCAGAAGGAGGAAGTTATGCCTCCTCTCATTGACAGGAACAGCCTGGAGCTTCTCCTCCAGGAGGAAAAAAACTTTGTGATATGCACCTTCGCTACCGCTGAGCCACCCTCTATATTCAGAACGCTGTTTCAAAGGTTCTCCTCCAGCGTACTGATACTTCTCTGCGCTCAGGAAGAACTACCCCAGATTTACAGGCACGCGGTATCGGAGAGCCAGGGTGCACTCCTTTTCTTCTGCAGGGGGACCCTCATAGACGTTGTGTGCGACCTGAACGCAGATGGCTATGTGCTTAAAAGGGTTGAGAGCTTTGTGAAGTTCACCCAGGTGGTGGAGGGTTTACTCCTCAGGGAGAGCATATTCCAAAGGAGCAGAAAAAAGATAAATTATCTCTTAGAGGTTCACTATTCCGAAATGGGAGGTTTGCATGAGAACTGTTAAAGTTGCAATTGCGGGTCTCGGCAGAGTTGGTAGCGTCTTCTTGGACGCCCTTCTGGAGGCTGCACCTTACAACATAAAGGTCGTTGCGGTCGCTGAGCCCAGAGAAGATATTGAGTCGGTAAGGAAGGCGAAGGAAGTGGGGGCAGGTTACTTTAAGGATGCAAGGAATATGCTCAGGGCAATGGGAGATGAGATAGATGTTCTCTTTGACCTTACAGGTGATGCGGTTATAAGAACCGAGCTCCACGATATACTGAGTGAACAGGGCAACAGGCACACCATAATAGCACCCGAGAGGATAGCCTACCTTATATGGGCTCTAATAACCAAAGGGCAGGCGGTGTATCCCAGGTAACTCAGAGCGCCTCCTTCGCCTCCCTGAGAACGCTTGAGAGGTTTTCCACGGGGAACACCCTTGATATACCTCCCCTCGCGGAAACACCTATGAGTCTGTCCGCGAAGGTCGCGAGAACCTCCCTCAGTGTAACGACTATGAACTGGGCTTCCTTTGACTTCTCCTTTATGAGCTCTCCAACCTTCTTTGCGTTAGCCTCGTCAAGGTGGGCGTCCACCTCGTCAAAGTAGTAGAAGGGTGAAGGTTTGTACTCCTGAATTGCGAATATCAGCGAGAGCGCTGCGAGGGTCTTCTCGCCCCCGGACATAGCCTCAAGGTACTGGACGTCCTTCCCCCTTGGTTTAACTATGAGGCTTATCCCACCGCTGAAGGGGTCTATCTCGTTCTCTATCACCATCTGAGCCTTACCGCCCGGAGAGAGGAAGGAGAATATCTTCTTCAGGCTCCTGTTTATGTTCTCGTAAGCCTCCATGAAGGCATTCAGCTTCTTGGTCTCTATCTCCTCTATCATCTCCTTTATAGCCTTCCTCTCCTCCTGGAGCTTCCTGTGCTTATCCTCGTAATCGTTGTATCTCTCAAGCTCCTCATGGTAGTCCTCGTCCGCACGGAGGTTCACGTTGCCCAAGTGCTCAAGCTCCCTCTCAACCCTGAACAGCCTCTCCTTCAGCTTCGTTATCCCCTCCTTGACCTCGGGGAACTCTCCCTCAAAGTTGAGCTCTTTGAGCCTCTGCTCAAGGTCGGTCAGCTTCTGCTGAACCCTGCTAAGGCTCGCGCTCAGGTCACCCACCTTTGAGTGGAGGTCTTCCTCCTCAACCCTCAACCTCCCGAGCTCAGCCTGGAGGTCTCTTACCTCCTCCTCGGTTCTGTCCTTCTCCTTGTAGAACTGATAGACCTGAGCCTCTATGTCCTTTACCCTGTTCTCCAGCTCCTCCCTCCTGGTTTTAAGTTCCTCTATCTCCTTCCCGAGCTCTTCATACTCCGCTTCAAGGCTCTCTATATGAGCCCTCTTTCGCTGAGCCTCCTCCTCAATAGCCTTTATCTCCGATTCCTTGTCCTTGAAGGATAGTTTTACCTCCTCAAGCTCAGCCCTCTTGTTCTCGGACTTCCTCTTTATCCGTTCGTACTCCTGTCTCTTCTCCTCAATTCCCGAGGAGCGGTAGTAGTTTATGATGTCCTGGCGCTTGAGTATGAGGTTCCCCAGCTTCTCCTCGCTGTACTCAATATCCTCTCTGAGCCTTTTTATCTTCTCCTTCAGCTCCTCTTCCTGAGACTTCAGAACCTCAATGTACTCCTCAGCCTTCTCTATCTTCTGGTCAAACTCGGAGAGCTTCCTGTCCCCTTCTCTGGAAAGCTCCTCAAACTCGGAGAGTTTCTTCTCAAGAACCTTCAGAACCCCCTCCTTCTCGGCTATCTCGCTCCTGAGAGCCCTGAGCTTTATGAGTATGTCCTGCTCCTTCTCCCTGAGCTCCTGCTCCTCTATGTCCAGCTTCCTCCTCTCCTCCTCGTAGAACTTCCTCCCCAGCTCGCCACCGCTCCTCTGACTACCTCCCGTTATCACCCCGCTCTTCTCAAAGAGCTCTCCGTCCAGGGTGACCATCCTGTAACTGCCTATGCCTATGCTCTTTGCGGACTCAAAGTCCTGAACTATCAGGGTATCACCGAAGGCAAACCTGACAGCCCTCTCAAACCTCTCGTCGTACTCAACGAGGTTTATGGCGAAGTCAACCGCACCCCTCACCCTCGGGTAGGGAGGGAGGTTCATGTCAGCCCTGATCCTGTTAAGGGGTATGAAACTCATCCTTCCGAGGTTTTTCTCTCTCAGGAAGTCTATACACCTCTTGGCTACGTTTTCGTTCTCAACCACCACGTATCTCAGCCTTCCCCCACCGGCGACCTCAACAGCCCTGATGTGTTCCGGGTCTTTCACCGTTATGAGGTCCCCCACAGTGCCGTAAACACCCTCTATCCCTTCAAAGAGAACGTCAAGGGGTTCAGAGCTCGCCAGCTTGCTCTCAACGTACGCCTTACCCCTTATGACCTCCTCTATCTTCTTCCTGGTCTCTTTGAGCTCCTCCTCAACCTTCTTTATGTACTCCCTCTCCTGCTTTAAGGTGTCCTGCTCTACAGCCCTCATCCTGCGGTACTTCTCAAGCTCACCGAAGGACTCCTCTATCTTCCTCCTCGTCTCCTCCTTCTCCTCCCTGAGACGCTCTATGTCCTCCTTCGTCTTTTCTATCTTGAGCTCTATCTCCCTGAGCTTTAACCTCGCGGATTGCTCTTCCTTCTTTTTCTCCTCAATGTACTCCTTGAGCTGTTTCTCCTTCTCCTCAGCCTTCTCCGCCTCCTCTATGGACACCTTGAGCCTGTCGTCAAGTTCTCTAAGCTCCCCATAAGCCTTCTCCTCCCGAGACTTGAGTTCCCCGTACTCCCTCTCCTTGAGCTCAAGCTCCGAACGCAGTGCGTTGAGCTCTTCCTTCAGGTTCTCAATGTCTTTCAGGAGGTATCCGAGAGCCTTCTCCTCCTTGTCCTTCTCAAGAAGGATCTCCTCCCTCCTTTGCTCCTTTCTCTCTATCTCCTTCCCTATGTGCTCTATGTCCGAGGATATCTTTCCGATCCTCTCCCTGAATGGCAGTAGCTTCTCGCTTAGTTCCTTCAGCCTCTCCTCCTTCTGGTTCAGGACTTCTTCTCTCTCCTTTATCTCCTCCTTTATGGTGTTCAACCTCTCCTGGTAGCCCCTCAGCTCCTCCGAGAGCTTCAGCTCTTCCGACCTGAACCTCCCTATCTCCTTGGAGAGAATGGCGATCTCGGTGTCCCTCTTCTCCTCCTGGAGCTTCCTGTACCTATCAAGCTTCTCCTTCTCCTCCTTCAGCCTGCCAAGCTGTATCTTTATCTCGTCCAGGAGGAGCTTCAGCTCCCTTATCTTTATGTCAACCTCCATGAGGTCGTTTATAGCCTTCTGTTTCTTAGCCTCGTACTCGCTTATCCCTGCAACGTCCTCTATAACCTTCCTTCTCTCAACGGGGGTCATCTTGAGGAACTTGACTATGTCTCCCTGGAGGACGACGTTGTAGCCGTTCTCGTATATACCAGCCTTTGAGAGGAAGTCCTTCAAGTCCTTCTCCCTCACAGTTGTACCATTTATCTTGAAGGTGCTCCTCCCGTCCTGGGTCACCTTCCGGGATATGACGACGCTTTCCTCGGGAACCGGAAAGGCACCTTCGTTCTTGAAGTGAACCTCAACGTAAGCGTAGGGAGCCTTCTCACCGTCCCTTGAGAATATCAGGTAGGACAGGTTCTTTGCCCTGAGGGTCTTTGTGGTAGCTATGCCGAGGGCAAAGGAGAGGGCGTCCCCTATGTTTGACTTTCCCGCACCGTTCGGTCCAACTATGGATATGAAACCAGCTCCGAGGGGTATTTCCTTAAGCTCCCTTCCGTAAGACTTGAAGCCCTCAACGACTATCTTCTCAACAAAAGCCTTCATCTCAGCTTCTTCAGTATCTCCGGGAGCTTCATGAGTGAGGCGTAAATCCTTCTCCACTTGCTCCACTCTATGGCAGGTAGGTTGGCTCCGTAAACCTTTCCGGAAGGTAGGCTCTTGCTTACCCCGGACTTGGCGGTCACCGTGACGTTGTCCCCTATCTCAACGTGGTCTGCAACTCCCACCTGACCTGCGAGTATCACGTTCCTCCC
>WGFS01000035.1 GCA_015492115.1 Aquificaceae bacterium | reverse complement strand
GGTGTAGTCTTATAGCCTTGCCCTCAACCAGGACGGGTTCAAAAGCCTGAACGGAAGGTCTGTGAAGCGTGGGAGCCCTGTTGAGAAGGACTGGATGCTGTTTTACTACCTCCTCAAGGCACTCCCATACCTCCGGAGCTCTCTGTTCTACGAGCTTCTTCGCGTTCCTTATTGAGGTAGCGTATCCCTTCTCCTCAAGTCTCCTGTAAACGAAGGGCTTGAAGAGTTCAAGAGCCATGATCTTGGGAAGACCGCACTGATGCATCTGAAGTTCAGGACCCACCACTATGACAGAACGACCCGAGTAGTCAACCCTCTTTCCGAGGAGGTTCTGCCTGAACCTTCCCTGTTTACCCTTCAGGTAGTCAGCCAGAGACTTCAGTGGTCTTCCGTTCTGGGTTACGACCCTTCCCCTCTTGCCGTTGTCTATGAGGGCGTCAACCGCCTCCTGGAGCATCCTCTTCTCGTTCCTTATGATTATCTCGGGTGCGTCAAGCTCTATGAGCCTCTTTAATCTGTTGTTCCTGTTTATCAGCCTTCTGTAGAGGTCGTTGAGGTCGGAGGTGGCGAACCTTCCTCCGTCAAGGGCAACGAGGGGTCTTAGGTCTGGTGGAAGAACGGGTATGACCTCTATTATCATCCATTCTGGTCTGTTCTCGCTCTTTATGAAACCGTCAACGAGCTTCAGGATCCTCAGATACTTCTTCACCCTCTGCTCGGAGACCTCTTTAAGAACGGTCGTCCTTATGTCCTCCTTTATCCTCTCAAATATTGGAATGTTCTTCCTCGCCCTGACGTTCTCGTAGTAAGTCCTCAGAGCCTCCTTGCCTGTGAGGTATTCGTCTCCCTTGTCCTCCTCTGAAAGCTCCCCGGTCTCCACGTTCAGGTAGAGCTCCTCGTTGAGTATCGCGTGTATAGCCTGTTCAAGACCCAGTTTCTTCTCTTCAAGATTTGGGAAGAGAACTCCAAACTCGTTGAAGTCGTGGGCTAAGGTTCTTATTATCTTCTCATACAGGGTCTTGTACTGGGTCTCAACCTCTTTCCCGAGATCCTCAAATCCTATGCTGTAGGGTTTTATGAGGGACTTGAGCTTCTTGGAGTACTCCACGAGATCCAGCTGGGACAGAACGGTCTTTATTATCTCCGCACCCATCCCGTACTCGTACTTCTCGTCTATTGTGAAGGAGTACTCCTCCTCAAACTCCTGCTCCGTTACAACGTGGAGCTTTACCCATTTAACGGTAGTCCCGTCGTTGAGCGGGATCGTGTCCTCAGCCTGAGCGAAGGCATCCTCTTCCTCTTCCGTAGGGTACTCAATAACGAGGTAGGATTCAAAGTATATGACCCTCTCCACGTCCCTTGAGGTCAGACTTAGGAGAGTCCCTATCTTTGAAGGGGTGGACTTGAGGAACCATATGTGTGCCACGGGTGCGGCAAGCTCTATGTGTCCGAACCTCTTTCTCCTCTCGTAGGATAGGGTCACCTCAACACCACATCTGTCACAGACAGTTCCCTCATACCTCTTTCCCCTGTACTTTCCACACAGACACTCGTAGTCTTTAACGGGACCGAAGATCTTTGCACAGAAGAGACCGTCCTTTTCCGGTTTGAGCGTCCTGTAGTTGAGGGTCTCTGGACGCCTTACCTCTCCCCTTGACCAGCTCCTGACCTCCTCGGGGGAGGCGAGGAGAAGCTTTATCTTTTCAAAGGGGAAAAGACCTCTTCTTCTTTGGTTCATCTTTCTTCCTCCTCTTTCATCTCAACCTGATCACAGCCAACGTTTTCACCGTTCACACACCTGACGTCCAGGCTGAGAGCCTTTAGCTCTCTGACAAGGACCCTGAAGGACTCAGGTATGCCCGGCGAGTAGGTGTACTTACCCTTGACTATCGCCTCGTACACCTTGCTCCTTCCCTCTATATCGTCGGACTTGACCGTAAGCATCTCCTGGAGTGTGTAGGCTGCACCGTGAGCTTCCAGAGCCCACACCTCCATCTCTCCGAGTCTTTGGCCGCCGAACTGAGCCCTTCCACCGAGGGGTTGCTGGGTTACCAGAGAGTAAGGACCCGTTGACCTGGCGTGAACCTTGTCGTCAACCATGTGTATCAGCTTGAGCATGTGCATGTATCCCACCGTAACCTCAAAGTCAAAGGGCTCTCCAGTCCTTCCATCGTAAAGGGTGGACTTTCCATTTTCAGACAGTCCTGCACGCTTGAGAAGTTCCTTTATGGCTTCCTCCTCCGCGCCTTCAAAGGCTGGAGTTGCCATAGGTATTCCCTTCTCAGCGTAGTCCTTCATGAGGGCGTAAAACTCTTCGTCGGAGAGGGAATTCAAGAACTCCTCTATGAACCTGGCGTTCTCACCCGTAGGGTCTCCTATGGCATAGGTCTCCCTGAACCACTTGGTGAGCTTCTTCCTGTCTACACCCTGGGAGAGCATCTCGCCGATCTTTTTGCCAAGCCCTTTCGCAGCCCAACCGAGGTGGGTCTCAAGTATCTGACCAACGTTCATCCTTGAAGGAACACCGAGAGGGTTGAGAACCACGTCAACGGGGGTTCCATCGGGCAGGAATGGCATGTCTTCCACAGGCAGAACCACGGATATAACACCCTTGTTTCCGTGCCTTCCCGCCATCTTGTCACCAACCTTGATCTTCCTCTTCTGGGCTATATAGACCTTGACGAGGGTTATGACTCCGGGCGGGAGGTCTCCCCTCCTGTATAGGGACTTCTTCTTCTCTTCATATATCTTGTTGAGCATCTGAACCTGAGTTCTCGCCTTGTTCACAACGTCCGTTATCTGCTTTATAAGCTTCTTGCTCTTGAAGAAGTTGTCGGGCTTGGAGATTATGAAGTTCAGGAAGGACTTGAGGAACTTCTCATCTATCTTTGTGCCAGCCTCGTAGGTCTTCTTCCTTAAGGTCACATCCTTCTCTATTTTCTTTCCAAGTACGAGCCCCCTGAGGACTTTGTTCCTTCCCTCAATTATCAGGTTCTTCCTCCTCTCAAGCTCCTCCTTGAGCGCCTCCATCTCCTCCCTCTCAACGGTGTCCACGAGCATACTCCTTCTCTCTCCGGTTCTCCTTGTGAATATCTGAACGTCTATGACGACCCCTTCAACGCCGGGAGGACACCTGAGCGAGGAGTCCTTCACGTCCTTGGACTTCTCTCCGAATATGGCCTGGAGGAGCTTCTCTTCGGGCGTTAGCTGGGTCTCACCCTTTGGAGTAACCTTGCCGACCAGTATGTCTCCGGGCTTTACGTAGGTTCCAACCCTCACTATACCGAGCTCGTCAAGATGGGCGAGGGCTTTCTCCGGGACACCCGGTATCTGGCGGGTTATCTCTTCCTCTCCGAGCTTTGTCTCCCTTGCCTCAACCTCAAGCTCCTCTATGTGTATGGATGTAAAGACGTCCTCCTTAACGAGCCTTTCGGAAACAACTATGGCGTCCTCAAAGTTGTATCCCCTCCAGGGCATGAAGGCGACGAGAACGTCCTTCCCGAGGGCAAGCTCACCTCTGAAGGTGGACTGTCCGTCCGCTATAACGTCACCAGCCTTTATCTCTTCACCCTTCTTTACCAGGGGTCTCTGGTTCACACAGGTGTTCTGGTTCGTCCTCTGGAACTTCTTGAGCTCGTATATATCTATTCCAAAGTCCAGAGGGTCGTTGGGGTCTATCTCCTCGGGATTTACCCTCACTATTATCTTCGCACTGTTGACCTCCTCAACAACACCTCCCCTCTTAGCTGTAACCACAGAGTGGGAGTCCCTCGCAACCTTCTTCTCCATTCCCGTCCCTACGAGGGGTGCCTGGGTGAATATGAGGGGGACAGCCTGTCTCTGCATGTTTGAACCCATCAATGCCCTGTTCGCATCGTCGTGTTCAAGGAATGGTATGAGCGATGCGGAGACCGAGATCACCTGCCTTGGGGACACGTCTATGTAGTTGACCTGCTCTGGTTTGACTATCCTTATGTCATTCTTGTGTCTCGCGAGGACCCTCTCCGCGAGTATCTTTCCCTTTTCGTCCGTAGGGGTGCTCTGGGCTATGACGAAGTCCTCCTCCTCGTATGCCGCGAGGTAGTCTATCTTGTCGGTGACAACGCCGTTCTCCACCTTCCTGTAGGGTGTTATCAGGAACCCGTACTCGTTCACCTGAGAGTAAACGGTCATGGATGTAACGAGACCTATGTTCTGACCTTCGGGGGTCTCTATGGGACATATCCTCCCGTAGTGGGAGGGGTGGACATCCCTTATCTCAAACTTGGCGCTCTCCCTTGTCAGTCCTCCGGGTCCGAGAGCTGAGAGCCTCCTCTTGTGGGTTAAGGCGGAAAGTGGGTTAGCGTTATCAAGGTACTGGGAGAGCTGTCCTCCCTTGAGGAACTCCGTTATGGAGTTGGTCACGTACCTGGGGTTTATGAGATCCTGGGGTCTTATGTTCGGGTCTTCGGGATTTATGACCGCGACCCTGTCCCTGAAGACCTTTTCCATCCGTGCTATACCCGTCCTGACCTGATTCTCAAGGAGCTCCCCAACAGACCTTACCCTCCTGTTCCCGAGGTGAGCTATGTCGTCCTTCCTCTCTCTCCTGAACCTGAGGTCTATCAGGTACTTGAGTATGTTCACGAGGTCAATGGGGAGGATGAACCTCGCCTCCTCCTCGGTGTAGTCCTTTATCCTTACTTCCTTTACCTTCTTGAATATGTCCTTCAGTATCTCTTTGGTTAATCGTGTGCCCTCCTTGTACTTGCCTACGTCCTCGGCGAGGGCTACCGGGGGTAGCTTATCCAGGAGATCAACGTCAGCGGGCTTCAGGGTTCTGGGGAGCTTGTGAACCTTTGCGTTTATCTTCACCCTTCCGACCTTGGAGAGGTCGTACCTCGTTATATGCCCGAAGAAGACCTCAAAGTAGGAGCGTGCCCTCTCTATGAGGTTCTCTATCTCCATGGTCATCGTTTCAACGAGCCTGAGCTTCTTGTATATCTCCATGTAGCCGTAGTCTCTGAGGGAAAACTCAGAGGGCACCTTGACGACGCTCATCCTGTCGGGATCCCTGGGTGTGGTCTCGTTGGCGAGGGTATCAACAACTATCTTGGCGTAAGGGCTTTTGACCGCATTCTCGTTGGGAAGTATCGTGACAGCCTCAACCTTTATCCTCTCGTCTTTAAGAAGTAGCTCAAGACCTTCCCACTCCTCTATGTATCTCTCCTCTATGAACTCCTTCTCCTTGTCCGAATCCTCCAGCTTAGCCCTGTACCTGAGTATGGCGAATATGTAGTGGTGTTCAAGGTCTTCGGGTCTGTACTCCTCTCCCGTTTCAGTATCTATGAGGGCTCCCTTCTGGACCGTAAGCCTTCTCACCCCCTCGTAGAAGTTTGAGAGTATCTCGTAGGCTGTCTCAAACCCCCACGCCCTCAGTATGGCTATACCGCTTATCTTCTTCCTGTCAACCCTCGCGTGGAATGTATCGGTAGTTCCTGAAAGCTCAAACTCTATCCTTGAACCCTTATCGGGAATTATGCTCGCCCTGTATATGATCCTCGTGATCGTCGCATCCTTCTGCTTCTCCTCCTTTTCCTCAAAGAAAACTCCCGTTGACCTTATGAGCTGGTTTACTATTACCCTCTCGCTCCCGTTTATGATGAAGGAACCCCACTCGGTCATGAGAGGGATCTCACCGAAATAGACCTTCTTGGGCGGGGTCTCCCTCTCACCATCCTTGGTCTTCACCCTGAGTTTGAACATGACCCTCAGGGGTGCAGAGTAGGTCAGCCCCTTTATCCTGCACTCGTCAGGCGTATACTTCTCCTTATAGACGAGCTTTCCACCGCACTTGGGACAGTCAACCCCCCATCCCGCCAGAAAATCCGACTCAGGCTTGTATCCGCAGGCGTTGCACTCCCAGTCCCCTATCTCGTACCCGAGATATTCCATATGTATGTTCCCGTCGGGGTCAACGAAGGGAAAGGAAGTTCTGAGTATGTACTCCAGTCCTATGTTCTCTCTCTCTTGGGGTGCCTTCTTGAGCTGAATGAAGCTCTCAAAGGAGCTTTTTGGTACACTTAATAGGTAGGGAGGTTCTATGATCTCCTCTCTCCTACCGAAGAACTTTCTTGGTAGTGCGATATTCTTCATACTTTCCACCCCTTAAAGATATTTAGTGGCAAATTTATAATTTTAACACACAAAGTCGTAAACGCAGAAAAGGGCACCCCGTTTCGGAATGCCCTGTCTCCTAAAGAAGTTGTACGGGTGTAATCCACTATTACTTGAGCTCTACCTCTGCTCCAGCCTCTTCCAGTTTGGACTTTATCTGCTCAGCCTCCTCCTTGGTGACACCTTCTTTTATGGGCTTGGGTGCGTTGTCAACGAGCTCCTTTGCCTCTTTGAGTCCGAGTCCGGTTATCTCCCTGACAACCTTGATCACCTGTATCTTGTTACCGCCGGGAGACTTGAGTATAACGTCAAACTCGGTCTTCTCCTCCGCAGTGGCACCTGCACCTGCACCGGCAGCACCTGCGGCTGGAGCTGCTGCCACCATCGCGGCTGCGGAAACACCGAACTCTTCCTCAAGTTTTTTAACAAGCTCCGCAACCTCAAGAACGCTCATGTTCTTGATAGCGTCAACGATCTCGTCAATGGTGAGTGTAGCCATAACCAAACCTCCTTAAGATTTTTGTTCCTCTATAGCTTTCAAAGTTAAAACAAGCTTCTGGGGCACAGCCTTGAGCGTCATTGCAAGCTGTGTCACGGGCGCCATAAGGACACCCATGAGCTTCGCGACCAGCTCCTCCCTGCTCGGGAGCTCAGCCAAGGCGACAACATCCTCGGGGGTCATGTACTTGTTGTTGAGAAGACCACCCTTGAGCTTATCCCTGTACTCCTTATCAAAGGCTTCTTTCAGGAACTCAATCAGGGTTTTCGTAGCGGTGACCACATCCCCGTAGGCGAAGAGGGCAGCGCTCGGACCTATGAACAGATCCCTGTGGTCAACAAGGGGTGTGTCCTCAAAGGCTCTGTAAAGCAGTGTGTTCCTGCCCACAACTATCTCTCCGTTAACAGCCCTAACCTTTGCTCTGAGCTCTGAGAAAGGGTAGGCATCTATACCCTGGAAGTTGAAGAAGACCACAAAGCCGTTTGACCTCTGGAACTTATCCCTGTAAGAAGCCACCAGCTCTTTCTTCCTTAAAAGACTCTTTCTCACCTCTTCAGCCATAGCTCCTCTCCTTTAAGCTGCAAGCTCCTGCAGCTTCTTCATTGTTTCAGGTATATCTATCTTTATACCCGGTCCCATAGTGGTAGAAACGGTTATTGACTTTATATACTGTCCCTTTGCTCCCGGAGGCTTAGCCCTCACAACAGCGTCTATAGCTGTGTAAAGGTTCTCTACGAGCTTCTCCTTATCAAAGGAGACCTTGCCTACGGGCATGTGTATATTTCCAGCCTTATCCACCTTAAACTCTACCCTTCCCTTCTTGGCATCCTTTATAGCCTGCTCAACGTTCTTGGTGACAGTTCCCGTCTTCGGGTTTGGCATCAGACCTCTGGGACCGAGTATCCTACCGAGCTTGGCAACCTTGGGCATCACCTCCGGTGTCGCTATAACCACATCGTAGTCTATCCACTCCTCTTTGAGTATCTTGTTTATGAGGTTCTCTCCACCTACGTAGTCCGCGCCTGCCTCTTCAGCCTTCTTGGCATCCTCACCCTCAGCGAGGACGAGAACCTTTATGGGCTTACCGAGTCCGTGGGGGAGGACTACCGAACCCCTTACCATCTGGTCAGCGTACTTGGGGTCAACGTTCAGCCTCATTGACAGCTCAACGGTCTCGTCAAAGCCCCTTTCAGCGACCTCAGACATCCTCTTTATGATGTCCACAGCCTCTTCCACGGTGTAGGTCTTGTTCCTGTCAAAGAGTTCAAGAGCCTTTAAATACTTCTTTCCTCTCTTCGCCATGGCACTACTCCTTCCAGCCTTCTATCTCAATGCCCATGCTTCTCGCGGTTCCCGCTACAGTCCTCATAGCGGACTTCAGGTCATCGGTGTTCATGTCCTTGAGCTTGGTCTTGGCTATCTCCTCCACCTGCTGAAGGGTGACCTTACCCACCTTCTGCCTCTTTGGGTCTGAAGCACCTTTCTCTATCCCAGCAGCTCTCTTCAGCAGGTAAGATACAGGAGGAGTCTTCATTATGAAGGTGAAGCTCCTGTCCTGATAGACGGTTATCACAACGGGAACCACCGTCCCGGGTTCAAAGTCTTTGCTCGCAGCGTTGAACTGCTTGACGAACTCCATTATGTTGACACCGTGCTGACCGAGAGCAGGACCAACAGGTGGTGCGGGAGATGCCTGCTGAGCAGGGAGCATCAGCTCAATAGTTCCTACCACCTTCTTAGCCATATCTCAAGCCTCCTAAATCTTCTCAACCTGGGTAAAATCAAGCTCAACGGGTGTAAGCCTTCCGAATATGCTTATCAGAACCGTGAGCTTCTCCCTTTCAGGATGTACCTCCTCAACCGTTCCCGTGAAGTTCATGAAGGGACCCTCTATTACCCTCACCTGGTCCCCCTTCTCAAACTCAACCTTCCTTGTCTTCACACCCCTCTGAACCTGCTCAAGTATCCTGTTTACCTCCTCCTCTTTGAGGGGAACAACCTTGCCCCCCACCAGGACGGGCTTGTATATGTGGGGCGTTTTCTCTATTGCCCTGAGGAGCTTGTCGTTCATCTGAGCCTTTATCAGTATGTATCCGGGGAACATCTTGTTGTCCAGAATTATCTTCGCTTCAGTCCTGTTGTCCTTGCAGACGAGCTTCTGACCGGGCTTGGATATAGGCGGTGCCTGGAGGCAGTCATCACCTTCAACCGTCTCAACCACGCTAACCTGCCCGTCCGCTATCCTGAAGGTGGTAACACCTTTCTTCCCAAGCACGCTTATGTCCCTGTTGTTTCCCCTGAGAGAGAGCCTGTACTTCTCCTTTCCCTGAGCTCTTATAACCACCCTCTCCTCCGCAGGAACAACAACCTGCTCCACAAGATCTTTTAAGCCTTCAAGCTCCAAGACCTTCAGGAAGTTCTCCTTGGCTGCAACTTCCTTACCCGCCTCAACCTGAAGAGCGTACCACTGTTTCTCTTCCATCAAGCTCCTCTCAACGCAAATATGAGAGACAATATCTTAGTAAAAGCAAGGTCCAAAACCCAGAGATAAACTCCTACGACCAAAGAGAAAATTATAACACTTATGGTAGCCTTTGTGATGAGATTTTTGTCCGGCCACGCCACCCTTCTTAGCTCTGACCTTACACCCTGTAGGAATTCCTTGAGTTTCTTCATCGCTCCCTTCCAATGCGGGGCAGGGAGGACTCGAACCCCCAACCGCGGGATTTGGAGTCCCGCGCTCTGCCAGTTGAGCTACTGCCCCTTTACTTTACCTCCCTGTGTACGGTGTGCTTTCTGCACCACTTGCAGTACTTCCTGAGCTCAAGCCTCTCGGGGTGCTTCTGCTTGTTCTTTGTGGTCGTGTAGTTTCTCCTCTTGCACTCGGTGCAAGCGAGTGTGATAATCTCCCGAGCCATATCTCACTCCTCAATCAAGGATTTTGGTAACGACACCAGCTCCTACCGTCCTTCCACCTTCCCTTATCGCAAACCTTAAACCTTCCTCAAGTGCTACCGGTGCTATTAGCTCTACCTCAAGCTCTACAT
>WGFS01000034.1 GCA_015492115.1 Aquificaceae bacterium | reverse complement strand
CCAGAGCCTTTACAGGCTCCACAAGGCAGGATACATAACCATTGATGAAGCTCTGCGGGCATCGCCCGATATAAAAGAACTGGAGAGGATGCTGGGCATAAGTGGTAAGAGGATGTGAACATGCCAAAGTACAAGGTTAAAGCCTATACGGAGGAGGGGAGCTTAGTAGAGGAGGTCATAGAAGCCTCCAACTTCAATGACCTTATGGACAAGGTAAAGCAGAAGGGGCTGAACTTTGTAAACGCGGATGAGATATTTGACTCTACAGCGGTAAAGGAAGAGAAGAAGGAAAAGGAGGGCAAGAAAAAGGGCATATCCCTCTTTGGGGGTGTGGGGGACAGAGACATAGCCCTCTTTTGCAGACAGCTCGGTGCCATGGTTAACGCCGGTGTGGGTATCATAGACGCCCTTGAGATAGTTGCGGAGCAGATGCCTAACAAAAAGCTCTCAGAGGCGGTCGCGGAGGTTGCAAGGGAAGTCAGCGAGGGTATGTCCATGTCCGAATCCATGGCAAAGAGGGCGAACGTGTTCCCCGAGCTGGTCATAAACCTCGTTGCGGTCGGTGAGGAGACGGGAGAGCTTGACAAAGCCCTCCTGAGGGCTTCCGAATACTACGAGAAGCTCGCCATGATAAAGAGCAAGATAAAGAGCGCCTCCTTCTATCCGGTCTTTGTCCTCATTATAGCGACGGTTATAGTTACCGGGATCCTCTACTTCCTGGTCCCGACCTTTGCGGAGATATACGCGAGCTTTGGAGGGGCACTACCTCTTCCAACACAGGTTCTAATAAATATTTCCAACGCTCTAAGGGCAAACATACTTTACGTGATAGGTGGCATAGTTGTCTTCTCTGTTATATTTAAAACTCTGTACAGCAGGAGCTACGGTTTCAGAAAGGGTGTTCACCAGTTCATACTCAGACTTCCCAAGTTCGGTGACCTTGCGGTCAAGAGTGCCATGGCAAAGTACGGAAGGACGATGGCTACTCTATTCGCAAGCGGTGTTTCCATAGAGAGGGCTCTTGAGGTTGCGGGCAAGGTAGCTGGCAACCTTGTTATACAGGAAGCGGTTGAGAAGGTAAAGAAAGACGTGACCGAAGGTCAGACTATGTGGTCATCCATGGAGAAGACAGGGCAGTTTCCCAAGCTCGTCGTAGCAATGGTCAAGGTCGGTGAGGAGACAGGAAGGCTTGATGAGATGCTTGACACAATAGCGAGATTTTACGAGGACGAGGTTGACAGAACCGTTGAGGGATTGATAACCCTGATAGAACCGATGCTGATCGTAATTCTGGGTTCAATAGTGGGTGGCATACTCATAGCCCTCTACATGCCCATATTCAAGATAGGCGAGCTGGTCAAGTGATACGGTTATAGACCATCTCAACCAGAGCTTCTATCTCCTCTGTTTCTCTGGGTAACAGCTCCTTTAACCTTTTCAGAAGGTGAGTGTATATGTTCTCCGCCTTATCCTTGGCTTTTTTCTCTCCCAGCAGGGTGTAGAACCCGTCCCTGTCAAGGATATCGTCGGTGAGCTGGAAGAGGAGACCGAATTCTCCTCCCACCTCTTCAAGCTCGTTCAGAAGCTCCTCCCTGTGAGAGACAAGACCTCCGCACATAAAGCAGGCTTCAAAGAGAGAGGCTGTCTTCTTACGGTTCACGAGCTCAAGATCCGTCTCTTCTCCCACATCAAGTGCCTGACCACCGACCATCCCCGATATACCTGACTTCACCGCTATAACGTTCATAACCTTTATGATCTCTTTTGGAGAGAGCTCCTCAAATACCCCATCCCTGGACAGTACCTCAAAGGCGTAGGTGAGCAGGGCATCTCCGGCAAGGATGGCAAGTGCCTCCCCGTACTTTCTGTGACATGAGGGCAAGCCCCTCCTGAAGTCGTCGTTGTCCATAGCTGGGAGGTCATCGTGTATTAGAGAGTAGTTGTGAACCATCTCTATGGCACAACCCACGGTTATGGCATCTTCCTGAGAACCTCCGAGTGCATTGGCGACAGCGACGGTCACGAGCGGTCTTATCCTCTTTCCTGGCTGGAAGAGATAGTAAGACATAGCTTCAAAGAGCTCTCGGGGTTCCTGTGGTGTAAACAACTCCCTGAGCCTGTTCTCAATTTTTTCCTTCCAGAAAGAAAGCCTGTCCATCGGACTTAAAATTATAGAGAACTCAAGGAGGTCTGGATTTGAAAGTTGGTGTTTTTGATTCAGGTGTAGGGGGACTCACCGTCCTGAGAGCTATAAAGGAAAAGTTCCCGAACCTTGACCTCTACTATCTGGGAGATACAGCGAGGGTTCCTTACGGCTCTAAATCACCGGAGACCGTAGTTAGGTACAGCCTTGACTGTGCTGAGTTCCTTAGCGAGAGGTCGGTTGATGTCCTCGTCGTCGCCTGTAACACGGCGAGCTCTTACGCCCTTGATGTCCTCAGGAACACCCTCCCAATACCGGTCGTCGGTGTGGTTGAACCGGGTGTTAAAAAAGCTCTCTCCGTTACCAAGGGAAAGGTGGGTGTCATAGGCACGAGCGCAACCATAAGGAGTGGAGCTTATCAGAGGAAACTCAGGGATGCAGGGGTTGAAGTCCTCTCAAGAGCCTGTCCTCTCTTCGTGCCACTCGTTGAAGAGGGTCTGGTTGAAGGAGACATCGCGGAAAGAGTGGTCAAGCTATACCTTGAGGAGTTCAGGGAGGGGAAGGTGGATACACTCATCCTCGGGTGCACCCACTATCCTCTTCTGAAGGACACCATACAGAAGTTCCTCGGGAATGTGAACGTTGTTGACTCATCGGACGCGGTCGCTGAAGAGCTCTCGCTCCTTGTGGAAGATGAGGGGAGCGGGAAGGTTGAGCTTTTCTTTACGGACATGTCCCAGAACCTGAACAGATTGATAGAGCTTATCCTTGGCAGAAAGCTTGAACCCGAGATAGTGAGCGAGTGGGTACACAGGGCTTAGCTGTATATCTCAACAAAGCTCTTCTTCCTCAGCTTCTCTATAAGCTCTTTTTCCTTCTCCTTCATCTTCTTTGTGAGAAGCTCTTCCTTTATCTCATCCTCGCTTCTGCCTGAGATAACCTTTATCTCCCTCAAAACCCTCGCGAGATAAATATGACCTTCATCCTCCGCAATCGCGATCTCCCCCTTTCTTACCTTCCAGATCTCCCTGTCCAGGCTTCCCACGAGTTCCCCTTTCTTTACCTTGAGCCGTTCAACCTTCTCACCCAGTTCTCTGGCTATCTCGTTTATCTTCGCACCGTACTTCTCCACAAGGGTAAGGAGCTCCTTCTTCCTGTCCTTATCTACCACAAGAAGCTCTACCTCTCTCAGGTACTTCACATCGCCTCTCTTGAGCTGTTCAAGCTCTATCTCAACGTCCGAGACCTTGATCCTGCTCCTCAGGTATTCCTTCAACCCAAAGGTTGATGCGACCTCCACCCTGAGAAAGTCCTTAAGATCCTGAGGTGACAACCCTTCTCGGTACAGCTCCTGGTAAAGCTCCTCCACGCTCTTCTTGTTGGACTTTGCTATGTCCTGTATAACGCTCTCTATATACTCGTCCGGTATGTTCAGCCCGTTCTCGCGAAGATACTGAGCTATCAGGTGCTTCCTCACCAGAAGTTTTACAAGCTCATCCCTGTTCTTTATGTTATAGAACATCTGTGCGACCTTCAGTTCGCTCTCAAGTATTGGCTCTCCGTTTACGTTTGCGACCACCCTGTCAAGGAGCTGGGAAAAAGAAAACTGAACTATAAGGAGCAAGACTACTCCAAGTTTTTTAAGTAGAGCTCCAATCTGTAGCTCTCCAGAGCTTCTCTGAACCATCTTCTCAAAACCTCCTGTCTCTTTATTCTCAAGAGCTTCTCTCTGACCTGCTCCCTGACCTCAGAGAGAGGCATCACCCCAGCCTTCCTCTTATCTGTAATCTTAAGTATCAGATAGCCTGTTTCAAGCCTTATAGGTCTGGAGACCACACCAACCCTGTAGGGGTAGAGCCTCCTCCTCACCTTCCTGGGTAGTGACTGGAGAGAGTACCACCTCTCCCTACCTACGACAACCCCTTCCTCCGAAGGTGATGGCTTTCCTGTCCTCAGCGCCCTGTAAACCTTTTTTGCCTTGTCTTTGGATTCAGCAATTACTCTCAGGAGCTTAACCTGATTCGGGTAGTAGAACTCTCTCTTATTGAGAAGGTAGTAAGCCTCTATCTCCCCATCGCTCACGGAAGCGTTCTGCATGAGGCGTTTTTCCAGAGCCTCAATGATCAGCTCTCTTCTCACCAGCTCAACTATCTGAGGAGGTGGATCTTTTCTGCCCCACTCCCTTAGCCTTTTGAGTGCCTCTTCCTCGCTAACCTCTATACCCATCTCCTCTGCAACACTCTCAACTATCAGACCCTTTATGTACTCAAAGAGAAAACGTTTCCTGTCCTCAAAGGTAGGTCTTCTGGGAGAGAAGTGAAGCATCTCTTTCCAGTAGATGGCGAACAGCTTATTGAACTCCTCTCTCGTTATCGCCCTCCCATCAAACTTAGCGACTATGCTCTGACCACCCAAGGCTATGGATACAAGAGTCAGGAAGAGCAGGAGCATCAGACCCTATTATATCTCCAGCTTGCGAAGAGAAACAGCAGTGGCAGAAGTCCCACCACAGCAAAGACACCGCTCCACACGAATAGATCCTGAAAGGCATAGGAGTAAGCGAGCTTTGTCTGAAGCGCCCCGACCGAATAGTACGCCTTTATGAGGGCTTCCTCAATGGTATGGGAGGAGTTCAGGAAGATAGATGCGACACCCTCTACCCTCTCTCTGACAAAGTGGTAGTTGCCAGCCTGGAGGGAGGAGATCTCATCGTAATGGAAGGAGGCGTTGCCCTTTATTATGTTGGTCGCTATGGCTGTTCCGAATGAGCCCCCTATGAACCTTATGTAGTCAAGCAGACTTATCACGAGTATGGTTTTGTGCTCAAGACCCCTCAGGGCTATGACCGTAACGGGAGCAAAGAACAGACCCATGCCCACTCCCATAAGGGAAAGCTCCCAGGATGCTTCACTCTTTGGTGTGTAAATGTCGTAGTGTCTCATGAAGAGGAATATGGAGCCAAGATAGAGCAGTATAGCCACAAAGAGCGTCCCTCCGGCACTCCACCTATCGCTTAGTACACCTGCGACCACGGAGAATATCGCTATGGAGAAGGCGAAGGGGAGGAGAAGGAGTCCTGTCGTGAAGGTGCTCAACCCCTTCAGGAACTCAAAGTAGAGGGGGATGGCGTAGAAGAGGGCGTACATGGAGAAGCCAAGGACAAGAAGGAAGACTACAAAGGACACGGAGAAGTTCACCCTTTTGAATACGCTCAGGTCTATGAGCCTGTTTCTGGAGAACAGATCTGAGAACAGGTAGAACACATAACAGACGACAGCTGTCAACGTAAGGAAGGCTATAGTGTTGGAGGTAAACCAGCCGAACTGCTGTCCCTTTGAAAGGACGACAAGGGTACTTACAGTTGCGACCGAGATAAAGGTGAAGGAGATAAAGTTGAAGGGAAGGAGCTTCCTGCCAAGGGAGACCTCCTTTAGGAAGAAGAGGGAGGCTGTGGTCAGAACGACCCCAACGGGGACGTTTATGAAGAATATCCAGTTCCAGTTTATGTGCTCCGTGAGCCACCCACCGAGGGTGGGTCCTACAGCGGGGGCAAAGGAGGCACCCAACCCAAACACACCCATGGCTACCCCCTTCTGCTCGGGAGGGTATATGGTGAAGAGGATCGCCTGGGCTGAGACTATGATGAGAGCCTCCGCAAACCCCTGGGCGGAGCGGAACAATACCATCTGGTAGAGCTCCGTGGACATCCCGCAGAGGTAGCTTGAAAAGGCGAAGAGGGATATACCCACCACATACATGGTCTTCAAGCCCGTGAGCTTCTCAAGCCATTCAATAAGGGGCAGGGTAACCGCGGCAGCGATCATGTATGCGGTAACTACCCACTGGATGCCGTAAAGGTCAGTTTTCAGAGGGGCTATCATCTTGGGAAGGGCGATGTCAACTATGGTCGTGTCAAGGATAGCCATGAAGGCGCCAGCCATGACCACGAGGGTGTGGATTACGAGCTCTCCTCTCGTAAGGGAAACTGACTGACTCATCAGTTACTATATTATCAGGAAGAGTAGAAGGAGCCCAGCCTCCTCACCTTCCCCTCAAGCTCCATCCTCGTTAGCAGAACTAAAACATCTCCTTCTTCAAGTCCAAGGTGTGCCTTTATCTCTTCAAGGCTCCTCGGTGTTCTCAAGAACTCTATAAGAGGGTTCTCTTCATAAGCTCTATCTCCAAACACGTCTCTGTGATCCCTTATCAGCTCAGCCTTACCCTCCCTGAGAAGTCTGTAACATCCTTCCCAGTTAGGAGACCTTCCTATTCCTATGTGAACATATACCTTCTTACCCATACCAACCGCATAGTTGGCGGTTATAAGGGAACCGCTCTTTCTTCCAGCCTCCGGAATTAAGATGAACTCGGAGAGGGCGGATATGAGCCTGTTCCTCTTTGGGAAGGTATGCCTGTCTCCAGGCTCGTGGGGTAGGAACTCCGTGATGAGTGCACAGCTGGATCTCTTCAGCCTTTCAAAGATCCCTCCCCTGGCTTTTAAAAGACCAAACCCCAGAATACAAACGGTGTAACCTGAGTTTTCAATCGCACTCAGATGTGCTTTAGCATCAACGCCGTTCGCTCCACCCGAAACGACAGCGTAACCGTTCCCAACAGCTTCCTTAACGAAGTCCTCTACAAAGGATAGAGTGTAGGGGGTGGGTTTTCTCGTGCCTACGAGTCCAAAGAACTTCGTATCTTCCAGCTCCCCTAACACAAAGAGTAAAGGAGGCGGATCGGGTAGATCCCTAAGCTGGACTGGGTACGAGTCATCCCCAAGGGTCAGCACTCTGGCTCCCAGCCTTTGCGTAACCTTGCAGATCTTCTCAACGAGCTCATCGTCCACACCATCACCCTTCAGCAGGGAACGGGCTCTCCCGTCCCCCACGATCTCCCTCAGATCCTCATACCCTGCAGAGAGTATATTCTCCGGACTACCAAAGGACTCATACAGCTTCTTTATACTTCTCTCCCCGAGCCCCTTGGTCAGCTTTAACCTGAGCCACAGCCTGAGATCGTCCATCCCCTAACCTATATCATAGGTAAGCCCTTGTTTTCGTATAAGGATTCCCTTATATTGTTTATCACAATCGTCTGTGAGGAGGCAGGAGAATGTATTATGTCGCTCAGGTGATCCGTGATGAATGCAGTAAATACAACTGTAAACAGTGCACACTCTTCTGTCCAGAACCGAACACACTCATGTACACCGACGAATCCCACCACGCCTACGTACAGACTGAAAGGTGCAAAGGGTGTGCTCTCTGCGTTTATGTTTGCTCCAATCTTCTCAAGCGTGATTCCATAGAGATGGTCTATGCAGAGAACAGAGACGTCGCAGGCGTAAGATAAATTCACTGGAGGTAAGTTATGGCTAAGTTAGGTCCATCAGGGTACTCACCCTATCCTGTGGCAATGTACGAGGAGCTTCTTACCCCTCCTCCCGGGAAAGCCCTGCTTTTTGACGAGATAGTTGACGAAGAGATAGCTATGAGAGAGGCGGCAAAGGCTATGCTCACGAGGGATAACCCGACGATATTTCCAGGTCCACAGGTCCTCTACGCATGGAACGAAGAGGCTAAGGAGAAGGCGAAGCTGGTCAGGAAGATAGCAGAGACCCTGGGAGCAAAGATAATCCCGATGTATGACTACAGACCCAAGTACCCCAAGATTGACCCCGAGAAGGAGATAAACCCAAACCATCCCAACCTGACCATATGGCACAACAACATAAAGGCATGCATATTCGTTGGTGTTCACTGCCACTATGCGAACGTTGCCCTGAAGATAATAAGGGCTGAGACGGACTGCTTCACGATAGCCCTCTGCGGTAACGCTGGTCATGAGGATGCCATGATAACTCTCAGAGACCAGCACGCCGAGGAGCTTGAGAAGTTCATAAAGGTCGCTGAAGAGGTCAAGAAGGAGCTGGGCAAGTGATGGCAACAGTCACCAAGAGGTGGACTTACGGGGACTATCTCAAGCTTGATGATGACAAGAGATACGAGATCATAGAGGGAGAACTTCTTGAAATGCCAGCTCCGAGCACAACACATCAAAGGTTAGTGGGAAGGCTCTTTAGATTGATGAGTGAGTTCGTTGAAGAGAAAGGCCTCGGAGAGGTTTTCGTATCACCAGTGGACGTGATCCTGTCGGAGACGAACGTAGTTCAACCGGATGTCGTGTTCGTATCCAAGGAGAGATCCGAGATAGTTAAGGAAAAGGGAGTGTTCGGAGCTCCAGATCTGGTGGTTGAGGTCATATCACCTTCAACCTTAAAGAGGGACACGGAAGACAAGAAGAGGATCTACGCTGAGCATGGAGTCAAAGAGCTCTGGCTCGTCTTTCCCGGCGAAAGAGCTGTTGAGGTTTTCACGCTCAGGGGGAGCTCCTACGAGATATGCTCCTTCAGTTACGAAGAGGGTAGTGTCAAGTCATGTAATCTGAAAGGTTTTGAACTAAATTTAGGTGAGTTATTTAAGGAGGTGTAGGTATGGAGAAGACCGAGCAGGTTCAATACAATAGAGCGGGGCAGAGGATAGTCTCTCCTGACTATCTGCTCTTTGAGGCACCCAGGGAAAAATATTTCATGACAGGTTCTGAAGTTGTCAAGGAAGCGGTCAAGAGGGCGAGCGTTGACGCCTCGGTGTCCTATCCGATCACTCCCCAGTCGGAAGCTGCACACCTGATAGGTGAGCTCTGGGTTGAGGGGTACGTTGGCGTTTACTTCAGGGGAGAGTCAGAGTTCGGCGTCATGTCCGAGGTCGCAGGGTGTTCCATGGCAGGTGCAAGGACGGTTACAACGACCTCAGGACCCGGGACACTCAGGGCGATGGAGAACTTCCCCATGTGGGCCGGTTCAAGGCTCCCCATACAGCTGATCCTCATGGCGAGAGGTGTGAATGCGCCCCTTACCATACAACCCGACAACCTTGAGATGGCTTTCCTGCTGGATACGGGATGTATGATATGGCATGCGGAAACAGCTCAGGAGCTCTTTGATATGATACTTGCGGGGTTCGTGGTGGCAGAACAGCCCGACGTTCATGTCCCCATTATAACGTCAATAGATGGCTTCTTCATATCTCACACGAGGGAGGCGGTTATGCTTCCTCCGGATGATATAGCACTTCCACCTTACGACCCCTACAGGTCCCCCATGGTTCCCCTGGACATGGAGATGTCTCCGGGAAGGTTTCTCAGAGATCCGTTCGTGATGAAGTCAAACTATGTTTCGTACGCCACCCACACGAGCTGGCAGTTTGAAGTCAGAGCAGCTATAGAGAGGGCAAAGCCCTATGCAAAGCACTATCTCAGGGGACTTATTGAGGAGTTTGGAGATCCTGAGGCTGAGATAGCCTTCGTCGCTTCCGGAACCGCAGCAGCACAGGCAAAGGAAGCAACACTCATGCTTCTACACGAGGAAGGGGTAAAGGCAAGGGTTGTAAGGCTTAAGACGATAAGACCTTTCCCAACGAAGGAGCTCATAGAAGCCCTCAGAGGGGCAAAGTACGTCTTTGTCCCAGAGTTCAACGTTATAGGCTGGCTTGAAAGGGAGGTAAGGCGTGCCCTTTACGGTAATCTTGACGTTCCCGTTATAGGTTCTCCCAGGGTTGCAGGTGGTATGACCATGCCTCCCGAGATCATAGTTAAGGAAGTTCTCCAATTCCTCGGAAAGGAGGTGAAACATGTCGTATAAGATTTACAAGATAAACGAAGAGCTTAAGGAATTTATGCCCCCGGAGATAGTTGACCTTGAAGAGAAGGCAACCTGGGGCAATCCCAAGAGAGGCGTTATGGACCTTCCTTACG
The DNA here is from genome assembly GCA_015492115.1 of Aquificaceae bacterium. Taxonomy (GTDB): domain Bacteria; phylum Aquificota; class Aquificia; order Aquificales; family Aquificaceae; genus Hydrogenivirga. The sequence continues at coordinate 9,344 of WGFS01000034.1, read as the reverse complement.
CCAAGGAGCTTTTAGAGGAACACTCCCTCTGTGCTGGGTGTCCTGAATCCGCAGCCTTCAGATACATACTTGCGTCTCTGCCAAACCCTGAAGACACCATAATCGTCAACTCTACAGGCTGTACATCTCTCGTCTTTCCTCACATCGCCCTTCATACGGTTCACTCCCTCTTTGGTAATCAGAACGCTGTAGCCTCAGGGCTAAAGAGAACCCTTGAATGGAGATTTCCCGATAAGGTCAAGGATGTGGTTGTCTTAGCTGGAGATGGTGCGACCGTTGATATAGGTCTTGACTGCACCCTTCAGTCCTTCTTCAGACAGGAGAAGATCACAACCATATGCTTTGACAACGAGGTTTACGCAAATACGGGTGGTCAGGAGAGTGGTATGACCGTAAGGGGGCACGTCTTCAAGATGGCTCCTAAAGGGAAGCAGTGGGACAAGGTTCCTATGTGGCAGTTAGCTATAGACTCAGGATGTCATTACGTTGCAAGATTAACGGTCTCCTCTCCCAAGAAGGTTGAGAAGGTAGTAAAGCAGGCTATATACGTAGCGAGAGAAGTGGGACCCACATACATACACCTTTACACCCCCTGCATCCTTGAGATAGGTCTGAACTCCGACGACGGTCTTGAGGAGATGAGGAAAACGGACAAGGAAAGGTTCAAATTCTTTGAATACATGACCGACGAAGCGAAGGAGGTCATCCAGAAGAAGAAAGAGGAGGGTCTGCTATGAGCCAACCCAAGAGGAGAAGGATCAATGTGAGGATACCTGCCATAGGCGGTCAGGGTGCGGTTACCGCTGCCCACATAATGGCTACAGCTGCGGATCACGCGGGTTACTACGCTGTTTCCAACCCCTTCTTCGGTGCTGAGAAGAGGATGGCTCCCGCAGAGAGCTACGTGAGGATAGGTGTAGATCCCATCTATGACAGGGGAGAGGTGGTTTACCCGGACGTGATAATGGTCTTCCACTCTCAGGTGATCACGATGGGAAAGTCCTACACTATGCCCTTCTATTCTGGAATAAAGAAGGACGGGCTCATAATCATAAACACGGAGGAAGACCTCCTCACAGAGAGAGACCACGAGTACCTTGGATCCATTAACGTTAAGATCCTAAACTTTCCAGCTACCAAGTTTGCCATGGAGATAGCGGGAACTGAGCTTGCGACCAACATGGCCATGCTGGGTGCCTTCTTTGGAGCTACACAGATAATAGGTATGGACTCAATAGAGGAAGGCATAAAGGCAAGGTTCCTGAAGAAGTTCGTTGCATCCGGAGGAACTCAGTCTCTGGATTCCGCCATAGAGAGGAAGTTCAAGAAGAAGCTTGAGCTCATAGAGAAGAACATAAACACCGCAAAGTCCGCTTACGAGGTTGCTCAGGAGTGGGCAAGGGACAACGGTATGGAGGTCTGGCTACCTAAACCCCAGGAGGTTGCCAGAGTATAAAACAGGGGGGGCTGAAAAGCCCCCTATCACCACTGAGAGGTTATCTTCGCCTTCTTGTTTATAAACTTATCCACCGCAAGGGCAGCCTTACAGCCGTCCGCGGCGGCTATCACAGCCTGTTTTATATTGGTGCAGAGAACATCTCCAGCTGCGAAAACTCCAGGGACGGAGGTCATCATCTCCTCGTTCAACTATGCAGTCTCCCTCAGTCATGTCAACCTGACCCATGAGGAAGTCAACGGAGGGCTTTGTCCCTCCCAGAAATATGAAGACCCCGTTCACCTCCAAGAGCTTCTCCTCCTGGTTTGCAACGTCCTTCAGCTTTAAACCTTTCACCAGCTGGTCGCCCACTATCTCGAGAACCCTGTGTCTGAGGAGTATCTCCACGTTCTTCAGGCTTTCAAACTCCTCAATTATCTCGGGAGGAGCCTTTATCTTGCTTCCAGGAACCACGAAATAGACCTTGCTGGCGAAACGGGCTATGAACTCCGCCTCCTCTATTCCGTAATCGTCCTCCCCTATAACCGCAACCGGCTGGTCTTTGAAGAAAGCCGCATCGCACACACCACAGTAGGATACTCCCCTTCCGAGAAACTCCTCCTCACCCTTAAACTTGTTTGCCCTCTCCATTGCTCCAGAAGCCACTATAACAGCCTTCCCTCTGAACTCCCTCCCGTCTATGGTGAAGACTTTCTTGACCTCCTCGGAGAAGTCCGTCGCTATAACCTTCCCCCTCACGAACTGGGCTCCGAAGCTCTTTGCCTGCTCTCTCATTATCTTCAGCAGGTCAAAGCCGGAGAGGGGTCCGGGGACCCCTGGATAGTTCTCTATCTTCTGGGTTACCCCGAGTGCCCCATCCGCCTCAGCCCTGTAAAGCACCAGGGTCTTCAAACCCGCTCTTGCGGTGTATATGGCAGCGGTGGAACCTGAAGGACCGGCTCCTATGACTATCACGTCGTAGATCTCCTCAGGCTGGTAGTTCAGTCCGAATCCTACGCCCATCTTCCTACCTCCAGAAACCTGACTGCAACAAACGTGCCATATCTTTACTCCAGAGCTTCGTAAACCTTGCCGACAAGCTTTTCAGAAGGTTTCAGCGTTTTCTTACCTGGCTCCCACTTTGCAGGGCAAGCTTCATCTGGGTGACTCATCAGGTAAACGTTAGCCTTCATCTTCCTGACGAGTTCCTCGGCGTTCCTTCCCACGTTGTAGTAGTTTATCTCAGCACCGACGAGAATTCCATCGGGGTTCACTATGAACGTACCTCTCAGAGACAACCCTGTATCCTCATCATACACACCGAAGAGTCTGGAGATCTTTCCCGTTGGGTCCGCACCCATAGGATAACGAACGTTCTCCAGGAGCTTCTCAGACTGTTGCCAGGCGAGGTGAACGTATTTGGTGTCCGTTGACACGGATATCACCTCAGCCCCCAGCTTAACGAGCTCGTCATAGTGCTCCGCAAGGTCAGCAAGCTCCGTCGGGCAGACGAAGGTGAAGTCCGCAGGGTAAAAGAAGAGGATCAGCCACTTCCTCTCCCTCATGAAGTCCTCAAGGGAAACCTTTCCGAAGCTCTTGGTCTTCGGGTCGTAAACCTCCAGCTCAAAGCCTGGAACCTTCTTGCCTACTTTTGCCTCTTCCATCATGACCTTCCTCCTTTTGAAGTCTTATTGATAATTATTCGCATTTAATAGAATTTGTCAATATGATTGAGCTCATTCTAAGATGTATCCGGTTCAATAAGCGTGTCCCTCCTGAAGACCTCCCTCTCGTGAGGGTAATCCGACCTGTAGTGAACGCCCCTGCTCTCCTTCCTTGATATGGCTCCCTCAACTGTCGCCAGTGCAACCAGGAGTATGTCATAGAGCTGTCTGTTCTCTAAAGTTGGTTCGCTTCTCTTCATGGCTTCTTTCCATCTAAGTAATGTGTGTTTTGCCTTAAGGAGATCCTCCTCCCTCCTCTCAAGACCTACCCTGTCCCACATGAGTGCCCTCAGCTCCTCAAAGCCGAACCCTGGTCTCTCATTACCATCCCTTGAACTCCTGAAGTTAGCCCTTGACTTTTTAAGGAACTTCACATCTATGAAGAGCCTGTAAGCTGTCCTGTATCCAAACACGACCCCCTCAAGGAGGGAGTTGGAAGCCAGCCTGTTTGCTCCGTGGACGCCGGTGCATGTACACTCACCCACAGCGTAAAGCCCCTTAAGGGATGTCCTTCCGAAGGTATCAACCTCTAATCCTCCTATGTAGTAGTGGGCTGCGGGAACAACCGGAACGGGCTCCCTCTCGGGGTCTATCCCCTTCTCCTTGAGAAATGCCATTATCGTGGGAAAGCGTTTCTCAAGGTCAATACCTTTCTCAATCAGTGGTCTGAGGTCAAGGAAGACTTCCCTGCCGTGTTTGAGAACGTTGAATATAGCTCTGGCTACAACGTCCCTGGGCTGTAGTTCATCAACGAAGCGGGACATAGAGCTGTCCACAAGGTGGGCGCCCTCCCCCCTTACAGCTTCCGATATAAGGAGGTTAGTTCCCTTCAGGACGGTTGGGTGAAACTGAACGAACTCAGGGTTCTTTATGCTAACCCCAGCCCGGAAGGCTATACCTATACCGTCCCCTCTGACCTTGGAGGGGTTTGAGGTGTGTCTGAACATGGATGCGGCGCCACCAGTTGCTAACACGAGAGCCTTAGTCCTGACAAAGCGGAGCTTTCCCTCCTGAGCGTATATGGCTCCCTGGAGGGAATCATCTCCCACTACCTCCTGGAGTTCTCCGTGCACCACAGGGATCTTCAGCTCCTCAACCCTTCTCAGGAGCTTCGTGTATATCTCCCTTCCCGTATAGTCCTTGACTTTAAGAACCCTTGGGAAGGAGTGACCACCTTCGGTGGTGGTAGCGTAGGTGTCTCCCTCCCTGTCAAAACATACTCCCCACCTCTCAAGGTCAGCTATCCTCAGAACACCGTCGTTCACAAGAATCTCCGTAGCCTTCTCATCGTTGAGATACCTTCCCGCCCGAAGAGTGTCAAGTAGGTGGACGTAAGGACTGTCGGAAGGATGTACAGCCCCAGCTATACCACCCTGGGAGTAGTAGGTGTTCCCTATACCCCTCGTGAGCAGGACAGGCGTGAGCCCGAGCTCTTTTAAGACGATAGCTGTTGTGAGTCCACCTATACCGCTACCGCAGATGAGGACGTCCGCTTCCTCGGTGGGAAGCCTTGAGGTATCAAAGCTCAGAAAATATCTCATTGCGAACAACTCTAACTATGAGGTCTGTGAGCCTGTCCGGGTCGTGTCTTACGAAGCTCTCGTTGTCCCCTATGAGGTCCTCCGCAAAGACCCTGACACCGGATCTGGCTATCTTCGCTATATCCGGAGTCACGGGCTCCTGTCCCTGCTCCAGATATCTTTTAAGCACATCTCCTGAGGGCATCTTCGTATTCACTATAACAGCGTCCACCCTCTCCAGTCCAGCGAACTTCATGAAGGTGTTCAGGTGGTCATGGGCTGTAAACTCATCTGTCTCTCCGGGCTGGGTCATAGCGTTCACTATGAAGACCTTGAGGGCTGAGCTTCTGTTGACCGCAGACCTCACATCCTCTATGAGGAGGTTGGGTATTATGCTCGTGTAGAGGCTTCCAGGACCGAAGAGTATAAGGTCAGCCTTCTCTATGGCAGCTATAGCCTCAATAGGAGCTTTGGCGTCCTTAGGTTCTATCCATATCTCCTCCACGTGGGCGACCCTCTTCTTTCCGTACTCGGTTATCTCCTCCTCTCCCTGCACAACCTCTCCATCGCTGAAACGTGCGACGAGGTGAACGTCCTCTATGGTTGAGGGGATTATGTCCCCCTTTGTCCTGAGTATCTGAGAGGTGAGCTTAACCGCCTCAAGGAAGCTCCCCGTTATATCTGTGAGCGCTGTGAGGAAGAGATTGCCGAAGGCATGCCCTCCGAGTCCATCCCCCTTAAACCTGTACTGAAAGAGATTCTGCATCGTATCCTCGCTCTCGGAGAGGGCGACTATGCAGTTCCTTATGTCTCCCGGAGCTGGTATGTTGTATATCTTCCTGAGCTTCCCCGTGCTCCCTCCGCTGTCCGCGACCGTAACTATAGCGGTAAGCTCCTTCACCGTATCCCCGACTTCCTTCTTGAGACCCTTCAGGAGCGTTGAAAGTCCCGTTCCCCCGCCAACAGCAACAACCCTCATGCCATGACCTCCTCTCTATCTATATCGGCAGGTTTCCCCACCGTTAAGGTTCCACACCCTCCTATTCTATCCTTCCTGAACCTCGTAGAGAGGGTAACCTTCACACCCAACGAGCGCAGAAAGAGAAAGGCTTCCTCGTACTCCTGCGGGGAGAGCCGGGAATAGTGGGAGACGTTGTTGTAGTAAAGAAGGGTGACCCCAACCTCAAGCTCCCTGGCAAGATCTGCAAGCCTTGTAAGCTCTTCTCTGGAGTCGTTGACCCCCTTTATGAGGAGGTAAGCCAGGCTGAGCTTCTTCTTCTTCCTCTTGGTCAGAAGTGGAAGCTCTTCCCTAAGGAAGCTTACAAGCAGGTCAGGGTCTCCCGAGTAAGGCATGAGAGACTTTCTCTTATTTTTGTCCAACGCATGAACGGATACGCTCACACCGTTGTGGGGGAGGTGGATCAGCTCTTTAAGGTTTTTGAGAGGAAAGCCCGTTGTGTAGAAGGAGACCTTCAGTCCAAGTCTCTTGAACTCGTCAAAGGCTTCCTTCACGTTCCTCCAGTTTGCAAGGGGCTCCCCTATCCCCGCCATGGCTATGCGCTTGACGGGCACCTCTGATCTCACGAGCTCGTACTGGAGGAGTATCTCCCTTGCGGTAAGGTTCCTTATGAGTCCCCGCCTTCCCGAGGCACAGAAGTCGCACCTGACATGACAGCCCACCTGGGTTGAAACGCAGAGGGTATCTCCCCTGTAGTGAACCGCCTCCACCGCGAAGCGGTCCTCCAGCTCAAAGACAAAGAGTCTGTTCAGCTCTCCCTCAATTGTGCGTGATAATCTCATAGGTAGCGCTTTCCTCTGCGAGTCTTCTACAGCACCCTCCACAGCTCTGACAGTTCCTTATAACCCTGTCGTAATCCTTCGGGAGTAGTTCTCTAAGGTCTATCTCCCTCGCCTTGTTCTCAAATTCAACGACAGCCACGTTTCTGAGAGGGTCAACCTCCAGTAGCCTGACCGTCTTACCGTCAAGGCAGAGCTCAGATCCTTTCTCAGGGAGGAGGTGCTTTACAAGATAGTTGTCCTTCTCAAAGGACATACAGCAGACCAGCCTTCCGCAGGGTCCGGTGAACTTTGAGGGAGAGAGGGGAAGGTTCTGCTCCTCTATGTCCTTCAGGGATATGGAGTCAAAACGCTCCATGAACTTTATACAGCAGGGGACATCACCGCAGAGTCCGACCCAGCCGAGAATCTGAACTGCGTCCCTTACACCCACCTGCCTCATCTCTATTCTCTTCCTGAATATCTTGGCAAGCTCCCTCACGAGCCTTCTGAAGTCAACCCTCTCCTCCGCGGTGTAGTAAAAGAATATCTTCTTTGAGTTCAGAGGTATGTAAGCCTTGAGAAGGTGCATATCAAGACCCTGCTCCCTTATCTTCTCCTTACAGGTGTTGAAAGCCTTCTTGCTCTCCTTTTCGTTCCTGTCAAAGGTCTTGAGGTCCCTCTCTGTTGCCTTCCTGAGGAAGCGATACCTTATGCCCGTCGGGCTGTCTTCCTTAGAAACTCCGAGAACCCTGACCACGTCCTCTCCCTTCTCCTCAGATTCTATAACCACGACCTCATCTCTCGTAAGTTCCTCATCGCAGTGCTCAAGGACGCCTATCTTGTTTGTATCAAAACTCCTGACCTTTATGTAATTCATAGTACCTACCTCCACAACGCATACAGGGACAGCAAACCGAGACTCAGCCTCAGCCCTCTTCCGAGCCCACCTCTGAGCTCAGCTATCCTCTGAGAGAGCATCTCAAATTTATCATAATTTAACCCTTTTTCTAAAAAGTTCTTCTTGATCCTCTCCTCAAGTAAGAAGAGAAAGAGCTCCTTATCCTCAAGTTCAAGTTTATCAAGCCTGGTTGAAACCTCGTAAACCTTATCGGGTTTAAGCGACAGGAATTCATCAAGGAGTCTGAAGATCTCCCTCTTTTCTCTCATGGACTTTGCGACCGTGTAGCTCCCCCCAGAACTCTCGTACAGCTCTCTGTCTCGCTCACCTATCAGCTCGTAGAATACCTCCTCGTCTAAGGGGTGGAACTCAACCTGATAGGTTCTTGAAACTATGGTTGTGAGAAGCTGGTCTTTACCTTCTGATATGAGTATAAACAGAGTGTCGGAAGGGGGCTCCTCCAGAACCTTCAGGAGGGCGTTCCCCGCCTCCCTCGTCATCGTGTGGGCGTCGTCAATGACCACGACCTTTCTGTGGGAAAGGGCAGGTTTCATGTAGGCGAAGTCCCTGACCGCCCTCATCTGGTCTATCTTCACGCTTCCACCCGAAGGAGGGACATAGACGAAGTCCGGGTGTTCACCGGACAGATACTTGAAAATCTTCTTACCGTTGGTCTCCTCGTAAACCTCTATGTTCTCCCAGACACCTGAGAGGATATCCCTCACAACTCTGTCGTAATGGGTGCAGGATAGACACTCACCACAGCCCCACTCTCTGGAGTTCAAGCAGAGAACACCCCTTGCGAGCTCAAGGGACGCTGTGGTCTTGCCAACTCCCGGAGGTCCGTAGAAGAGCAGTCCGCCGGGTAACCTGTTCTCCCTCTGTAGCTTTTCCAGGAATTCCTTTACACCGCTCTGATTTTTGAGGCGCATAGTTTTAATTTACAAAAGTTTTCCATATATTGGCGAAGATTCATCTGGATTTAGGTTCCTTAAATATCATAGCAAGGCTCCACGGGTACGAAAACCGTCCACTCAAAGGTATTCGGTTCGTTATTTAGATAGGCTGCGAAGATGCTAAAAGGCTCTCTTTCTCCTGATGCATACCTTTCCATGAAGTAGTTTATAACCCGCTCAACTTCCGAAAACGGAATGTCTTCTCCCACCGCGCCTGACAGGAAGTAAGCCTCCGCCTTCCTCATATCTATCCCTGCATCGTACATAGGGTTGTCAAGGGCAGACTCAAGAGCCTCTATTCCGTCCTCTTCAGGCTCTCCCACTCCGACGCACACCTTTCTTCCGGTTGAACATTTAAGAGGAACTACAAAGTCTAACCAGTCTATACAAATCATCTGCCAGCCAGGGATAAGCGGAAGAATTATAGACTTTAGAATTCTGGACGTAAGTTTGTTTGCTCTTTCAAAAGCTTCCCTCACTGTCAGTTCTTCCAAGGGAATTTTGTTGTAGTCCAAGACTATGACGAAATCCGCCGACTTCTTTACCTCTTCAAGGGCTTCCATTGCCTTTTCTTTCATCTTCTTTCCTTCAAAATCAAAGGGAAGAGCAACTAAAGCAAGACTATTCTGCGCATATATTTTAGAGCTATTCTTATAGTAATAGGTTATTTCTTTTCCGAGGTTCACAAGGGCACTTGCACCTGTTTTAAAACCTCCGAGACCGGCTACGAATATAGTCCCCACTGCTTCTTTAAATTGGGAAATCTCTATTATATCAAGCTCTTCAAGGGAATAAACGTTGCTTATACGGAGACTCCCGTTTTCCCTTGCATACTCAATTTCGGAAGCTTTGTCAAAGTAAAAGAATTCAGCTTCGCTCTCCCTCGGAACGATCTCGGAGCAGAACTCGTTGAGCACCTCACGGCCCATCCTGCCGAGTCCTACAACGCTGAGCCATCTTTCGGGAAAAATACTTTTAGACATGACTGCCTCCCTTGGTTTCTTTATACAGCTTTACAAATTCATCAACCAG